>JAIWNN010000060.1 GCA_020216805.1 Desulfarculus sp.
GACGCCAAGGGCGTGGCCGCCACCGAACTGATCCGCTATTGCCGCGACCGTCTGGCCCCCTACAAGGTGCCGTCCTACATCGAGTTCCGCGACATGCTGCCCAAGTCCAAGGTCGGCAAGCTCCTGCGGCGCGAGATCCGCGACGAGGAGCGTCGCAAACAGCAGAGCGACGCGGCCTGAATCGCCCCCGGCAAGGGGCGACCGGGCCGCTTCCCCGGCCCCGTCGGTGAACCCCCAGGAGAAAGGAAGTCCGATGAGCTCGAGCCCGGCCGTGACGCTGGCCACGCAAGCCAAACCCATGCCCGCCGCGCACGAGTCCACCCGCCTGGCCCGCTTCACCATCACCGGCAGCGAGGTGGTGCAAAAGCGGGTGAGCAAGAGCGGCCAGAGCGGCCGGATCTACCTGCCCCTGGACTGGGTCGGCAAGAACGTGGCCGTGATCCGGTTGGACTGAGGCTGGCGGGTCTTGTTCTTCAGCCCGGTTATAACCCTTAAGCCGCCGCCATCCGTGCCCCGGACCGAGAGCCGGGTCCGGATGGGGTGGTTCAATTTTTCGGGGGAGTAGGCCGGAAGTAGACCCGCTCCAGGAAAGCGTAGAGGAATATGGAGATCAGAATGGTCAGGCCCAGGCTGGCCAACCAATGCAAGGCCAGGGTGTCAAAGCCCAGCGCCAGGGACTTGACCAACAAATGGGCCAAGGGGATCGCCCAGACCCCGTGAATCAGGAAAGCCGAATAGCTGACGCTGCCCATGATCCTGAGCGGCCGCCAGCCCAGCATTCGTCTACCCAGGCCCTGGTTGCCAAGCAGCGCGGCGATGGTCAGCAGGAATCCCAGGTCGATGCAGGAAAAATAGGCCGCCCACTGCCAGCGGCCATTGATGATCTCGCCGGCGTGGCCGGACCAGTACCAGCGCACGGCGTAGACCAGGGCGATGCCCAGGGGCCAGGCCCAGGCCAGGCGCGGACCCACCTTGGGCCAGAGCTTGGGCGAGCCGTAGAGCTTGGCCAGACCAACCCCCCAGATCATGGACATGAAGCGCGGCACTCCGGTGGGGCCGAAGATTCCGGTCTGGTGCTGGGTATAGATGGCGGCCGCCAAGAGCCAATAGAAGGCCCAACTCTGGGCGAAGCGCCATTCGGCCAGGATGATGAACCAGAACGCCGCCAGGCCGTAGAAATACAGCTGGTAGGTCAGAGCCCATTCCACCGCGTTGTAGATTTCGGTGTCCGGAAAAAGACCCAACAGGAGCAGGTTGTCGATGACATCGGGCAAGCCCTTGGCCTGGGTGGCGATCAGGGGCAGGTTCACCACCAACAGCACCGGGAACAGCCGCCAATAGCGGTTGCGCAAGAATCGCCAGAAGCCGGTCCTCCTGCGTTGGATGGTGGTGTAGATCAAAAATCCGCTCAGGATGAAAAAGAGGTCCACTCCGGCGTGGCCGGCGTTGAACATGCTCATAAGGCGGTTGAGAAAGGTGCCCTCGCCCAGGTAATAAAAGCGGGATTCGTAGATTCCCATAAAGTGCACGTTGAAGATCATCACCAATGCCCAGCCACGCAGGCCGTCCATGAAGTCGAACCGCCCCTGGCGCTGGTAGAGAAAGAATTGATCCACGCGCTGGCTGAGACTGGGGTGTTCCGAAGCCATGGTCGGCATCCTTTTTAGAATCGGTTCCGGGTGACAGACGCGGCTGGCACATTATGACGCAGTGGGCGGGTGTTAACCATGGGGGGTGTTTCGGACGAGCGGCGGCGCCCGCGAAACGGTTGGCGGGGAGCGGCCACGAGGCTGCCCTGAACCTGGAGGGCATACCTCAGATCCCCAGGAACGCCTTGATGGCCTGGGTGCGTTGGCGGCTGGGTTGAAAGACCATGCCGAAGTGGTCCAATTCCCGCAGCTCCACCAGGCTGGCGCTGGGCAAGGCCCGCAAAAAAACCGGCAGGGCCTGGTCGGGCAGGACCATCTCGTCGCCGCCCAGCATGGGTCGCAGGGCGCGCAGCACCAGCACCGGGCAGGTCACGCGGGCGTGCAAGGCGGCCAGGTCGGTCCGAGATAGGTTGGAACGCTCCTCGGCGATGTGCCCCGGGTCTATGCGCGAACCAAAACCGTCATCGTACTCCCGGCAGTCATAGAGATAGTATTCTTCCAGGGCGGAGTTCCAGCCAGCGGGCGCCGCCTGGCGGATCGCCTCCAGGTAGCTGGCGCAGGAATCAAAGCGCCGGCCCAGACGCGCCACCGAGGCCCCGGTGCCGGCCCCCACCCTCGCCCATTGCTCAGGGGTCAAGGCCGCCCCACCGTCCAGCAGGATCAATCCCGCCACCAACTCTGGATGCCGGGCCGCCAGGGCCAGGGCGATGAAGGCCCCCAGGCTGTGGCCCATCACCACCATGCGCTCCAGGCCCAGATAGGCGATCACCTGGGCCAGGTCGTCGCTGTGATGCTCCAGGGAATATCCGGTTTCGGGGTGATCGGAAAGCCCGCGCCCGCGTAGGTCCACGGCGTACAGGTTCAACGGCGGCGCGGTTTCCTGGGCGATGGTGTCGAAGCTGCGGCAGTTGGCGGTCAGCCCATGGACCGCCAGGACGTTGGGGCCTGGGCCCGGCCAATGGGCCACCTGGATAGCGATTCCCTGGCCGGGCGCGCGCGACATGGCGGGAAGGTTCATGGCCGTCTCCGGGGTGAAAGGTGGGGCGTGGCCTGGCCGCTCGTGACGGGCGACACGGTCGACGCTCCATCGACATGGACGAATTATAGCCCCATTCAACGCCCCGGGCGCGGGGCATTCGGCCGATCGCCTGGCCACGGCCGCCAAGTCTGTGAATGTGGCGCGGAGATCAGGCGGCCAGGGTCTCGGCCAGGCGCTGGCGCACCGCCCGGGCGATCACCAGCTCTTCCTGGGCGGGAACCACCAGAAGCTTGACGGGGCTGCCGGGGGTGCTGATGAAGCCATCGCGCCCCCCAACCGTATCCCGGTTGGCTTCCCGGTCCAGCTCCAAACCCAGGGAGGTGGTGGCGGCGAACAGGTCCTGGCGCAGCTCCCAGGCGTTTTCCCCGATGCCGCCGGTCAGGACCACAGCCTCGGCTCCGCCCAGGGCGAAGATGTAGCCCCCAAGGCATTTGAGCAGGCGGAAGACGAACATCCGCCAGGCCAGATCGGCGCGCTGGTTGCCCTGCGACCGGGCCTGGGCGATGACCCGCAGGTCGCGGCTGAGCCCGCTGACGCCGAACAGGCCGCATTCGTGATTCAGGCGCTCCAGCACAGCCTCGGCGGTTTCGCCCAGGCGCCGGGCCAGGTGAGGCACCAGGGCGGCGTCGATCCAGCCTGGGCGAGTGCCCATCATCACGCCCTCCAGCGGAGTGAATCCCATGGAGGTGTCCAGGACTCGGCCCCGGTCCCAGGCGGTCAGCGAGGCCCCGTTGCCCAGGTGGGCGGTGACCAGGCGCAGCTCGTTGGCCGGGCGGCCCAGACGCCGGGCCGCCTGCTCCACCGCGTACTCGTGCGAGCTGCCGTGAAAGCCGTAGCGCCTGATTCCATATTCACTATGCCAATGTGGCGGCACTGGATAGAGATAGGCGTGATCGGGCATGGACCGATGAAACATGGTGTCGAAGTGGGCCACCTGGGGCAGGCCGGGCATGAGAAGGCGGCAGGCGGCGATGCAGTCCAGGGCGGGCGGCATGTGCAGGGGAGCCAGGTCCACCAGCTCCGCCATCCGGACCAAGGCGACGTCGTCCACAAGGGTGGGGGAGTGGAAGACCTCGCCACCATGCACCACCCGGTGTCCCACGGCCTGGAGTTCATCCAGGGAGGTCAGGCAGCCTCGCGCGGGATCGGTGAGCTCCTCCAGGATCATGGTCAAGGCCTGGCGGTGATCCTGGCAAGCGGTCTGGCCGACGCGCGGTTGACGGCCGGCGACCTGGTGGCGGAACCGCGCCCAGCCGTCGGACTCGCCCACCCGCTCCACCAGGCCGCTGGCCAGGGTCTCCTCGCCGGGCATCCGGAATAGCCGGTACTTCAGCGAGGAGCTTCCGGCGTTGAGCACCAGGATCTGCGACATGGCCACGCTTTCCAGGTTTGGGCGGCGGCCGGGCCTGAGCCAGCTTGGGCCCGGCCAGGCGCTAGGCGTTGAGGTGCTTGTACTTGTCCAAAAAGCGCTTGGGCGGCTTCAGGGCGTCGCGACGGAAGGGCTCGGCCAACACCTCGGCCCCGCCGTCGATGATGGCGTCGATGACCACCGGCCGTTTGGCGGCCAAGGCGGCGGCCACGGCCTCCTTCACGTCCTGGGGGCTTTCCAGGGTGATGCCCAGCGCGCCCATGTCCTCGGCCAGCTTGGCGAAGGAGGGGTTGGCCAGGTTGGTGCCCACGAAACGATTGTCGTAATAGTCGATCTGATTCTTCTTCTCGGCGCCCCACTGGTTGTTGTTGAACACCACCGCGATCACCGGCAACTCCTCGCGCACCGCGGTCATGACCTCGCTCAGGCCGCTGATGCCATAGGCGCCGTCGCCTTGGAGGGCGAAGACAGGCAGGTTGGGCAGGCCGGCCTTGGCGCCCAGGGCCAGGCCGTAGGCGATGCCGCAGTTGCCCCAGCTCAAGGGAGCCAGGTAGCGCCGGCCCTCGTTGAAACCGAAATAGCTGTTGCACATGGAGCAGGTGTTGCCCACGTCGGTGGTCACCACCGCTTGCTGTGGGATCGCGGCCGCCAGCTCGCGCAGAAGCGCCCGGGGATGCATCAGGCGCGAGGGCCGCTCCGCCCACTGGTCCAATTCGGCCTGCCAGGCGGCGCGCTCGCGGGCCACCGCGGCCCGGATCTCCTCCTGGGGCCGGGGCGCGGGCTGAATGGCGCGCAGCATCTCCAGCACCCGGCGGGCGAACTCGCCGGCGTCGGCGGCGATGGCCAGGTCCACCTTCTTGGCCAGGCCCAGCACCCGGGCGTCGGCGTCCACCTGGATCACCTTGGCCGCGCTGGGCCAGTATTCCATGTCATATTGGGGCAGAGTGCCGAAGGGGCCCAGGCGGCAGCCCAGGGCCAGCACCAGGTCGGCCTTGGCCAGCACCCGCATGGCGGCCTTGGAGCCACAGTAGCCGATGGGGCCCAGGCAGAGGGGGTGGCTGACCGGGAAGCTGTCGTTGTGCAGGTAGCTGTTGGCCACCGGCGCGCCCAGGTGATCGGCCAGGGCCGCGGCGGCGTCCACGGCGTCGGCCATCACCACGCCGCCGCCGGAGAGAATCACTGGCCGCTTGGCCTGGGCCAACATCTCGGCGGCCCGCTTGAGGTCGTCCTCCGGGCCGGGGCCCTGTCTGAGCCGGCGGCTGGGATAAACGGCCGCGTCGATTTCGCCGTAGAAGTAATCGCGGGGGATGTTGAGCTGGGTGGGGCCGTTCTCGGCCATGGCGATGTAGAAGCAGCGCCGGGCCAGTTCGGCCATGCGGCGGGGATCGTTGACCCGCACCTGATACTTGGTGCAGGCCGCGAACCATGGCATCTGATCCAGCTCCTGAAAGCCGCCGGTGCCAATGCCCAGGCTGCCGGTCTCCGGGGTGATGGCCACCACCGGCGAATGCGCCCAATAGGCCGCGGTGATGGCCGAGACGAAGTTGGCGGCGCCGGGTCCGTTCTGGGCAATGCAAACCTGGGGACGGCCGGTCACCCGGGCCAGCCCGTCGGCGGCGTGGGCGGCGGCCTGCTCGTGGGCCACCGAGACGAAGCGGATGCCGGCGGCGGGGAAGAGGTCCAGGGCGTCCATGAAGGCGCTGCCCACGATGCCGAAGACGGTGTCAACGCCCTCGGCCACCAGAGTTTCCACCAGGGCTTCCGATGGGGTCATTTGGGTCATCGCGATACTCCTTGCCAGGGAGAATGGTTCGATTCCTCCGTCAGCGCTCCAGTTCCGAGCGCAGCGAGCGGGTCATGATCTTCTCGTAGATGCGGGGAGCCAGGCGGGTAAGCCACCAGGACAGACGGCCCACCGGCGAGAGCACCGTGAAGGGGCGGCGCGCTCCGGCGGCGCGGAAGACCGCCTCCGCGACTTCCCGGGGGCTGGCCGGCCGCCCCACTTTCGATTGAGGGTGGCGGGTGATCTGGCCGTCTCCGTCCAGGGCGCTGTGGGCGATGGCGGTGTCGGCGAAGGAGGGGCAGACGATGCTCACCCCCACCCCCAGAGGCTCCAGCTCGCCGCGCAGGCTGCCGAAAAGTCCGTGCAGGGCGTGCTTGCTGGCCGCGTAACCGCTGCGGCCCAGGAGTGGAGCGAAACCGGCCACCGAGGAGATGACCACGATCTGGCCGCGCCGCGCGATGAGGTGGGGCAGGGCGGCCTGGGTGCAGTTGAGCGAGCCGAAGTAGTTGACCTCCATCACCCGGCGATGGACCTCGCCGCTGGTCTGGGCGAAGGCGCTGCGGTGGGTGATGCCGGCGTTGTTGATCAGCACGTCGATTCCACCCCAGCGCCTGACGATCTCGTCCACGGCGGCCCGGCATTGGCCGGGCTCGGTCACGTCGCAGGCCAGGCCCAGACTTTCAAACCCCTGGGCGGTCAGCTCGTTGGCCAGGCCCTGGGGATTGGCCCGGCCCAGGTCCAGCGCCGCCACCCGCGCGCCGGCCTCCGCGAAGCGCCGGCCAAAAGCCGAGCCCAGGCCGCCCGCCCCGCCGGTGACGGCCACCACCTTGCCCCGCGCCCAGGTATCAGCCGGCATGGCCGCGCTGCCGCAGAAAGAATTCGAAGACCTCGCGGCTGGTTTTTTGAGGGATGTAGCCGAACTCCTCTTTCAGCCGCCGGTTGCTCAACACCGGCCGATAGCGCAGGAAATTGACCTGCTCGGGGCCGTATTGGGTCAACCGCAGGCGGGCCAGGATCCACAGTGCGGCCTTGAGCAGCCAGGCCGGAAGGGGCAGATAGGGCTTGCCCAGGATGGCGGCGATCTGAGGCATGGTCAACGCGCCGTCCCCGGCCAGGTTGTAGATGCCCTCGCTTTTTTCCAGGACTCCCTTGACGATGGCGCTCACCACGTCCTGGTCCCAGATGAATACGAAGGGGCTGTCCGAGCCGGCCACGCCCAGCACGAACTTCTTGTCGAAAAGGGCGGTGATCTGGTTGTTGGCGGTGGCGCCCAGGATGGTCCCCGGGCGCAGGATCAGCTGGCGCAGCTCGGGATGCCGATCGCGCCATTGGGCCAGCATCTCCTCCACCTGGCGCTTGTGGTCGGCATAGGCGAACTCCACGTTGCCCCGGATGGCGTCGGTCTCGTCGATCCAGGCCGGATTGTCGGGATAGTAGCCATAGGCCGCTCCGCTGCTGGTGTAGACGAAGTGCCGCACCCGCGCGGCTAGGCACGATTCCAGGACGTTGCGGGTTCCCTCCACCTCCACCGCGTGGAGAAAGGCGCGGTCGGGCTTGGGGCCGGGATTGACCACCGCCGCTAGGTGGACCAGGGTGCCCACCTCCTGTTGCCGCAAGATGGCGGCCAGGCCCGGGTCGCGGATGTCTCCCTGGAGGTACTCCACCCCAGGGAGGCGCTGCCCGGGCTCGGGCAGGCGCAGGTCCAGGGCGGTGATCCGACCGATGCGCGCGCCTTGGCTGGCCAGTGCGGCCACGGTCAGACGCCCCAGGTAGCCGCCCGCGCCGGTGATCAGGACGCCGGAATGAGTGTTGGGCGAGGTGGTCATTGTCTGAGCTCCACGATCGGGACTTGGGGCGCTCGGCGCGACCAGAACAGGGACACCGTCAGCCCGGAGATGATATGCCAGATCCCCCACCAGGCGGCGATGATGGCCATGCCGCCCAGGCCGTCGAAGAAGTTGAAGATCAAGATCAGGCCCAGGGCCGAGTTCTGGATGCCGACCTCGATGGTGACGGCCCGGGTGTCGGCCGGGGCCAGACCCATCACCCGCCCCGCGCCATAGCCCACCGCCAGGGCCAAAGCGTTGTGGAGCATGACCACGAAGACCACCAGGCCGATGACGTTGAGAAAGATGTCCCAATTGGCGCTCAAGGCCAGGGCCACCACTCCGATGAAAACGCAGAGGGCGAAGAGTTTGAAGGGGCTGCGGACCCGCTCCACCAGGCGCGGCCAGATCCGGGAAACCGTCAGGCCGCAGGCCAGAGGCACTCCCAGGATGAAGAAGATGGTTTCGAAAACATCCATCGGGTCCAGGCTGACCGCGCGCAGGATGGGGACGGTGTCGGGATTGAGCGTTCCCCAGACCGACAGGTTGAGCGGCGTCATGATCACCGCGATGGCGGTGGAGACCGCGGTCATGGAGATGGACAGGGCGGTGTTGCCCTTGGCCAGGTAAGTCATCAGGTTGGAGAGGTTGCCCCCCGGGCAGGAGCCGATGAGGATCATGCCCAGGGCCATGGACGGCTGCGGACGCACCACCATGGTCAGGAGGAAGGTGAACAGGGGCAAGAGCGCGAACTGGGCGATAAGACCCACCACCGGAGCCTTGGGCAAGCGCAGGATTCGCTTGAAGTCATCTAGCTTCAAGTCCAAAGACATGCCGAACATCATCAAGCCGATAACGATGTTCAACGACATCAGGCCCGAAGGGTTGAAGTGCAGCCGGATCTGGTCGACCGCCGTCGCGTCCATGTCACCTCCCCTTGGGCTCCTGGTGCATCTTCTTGAAATGGAGCAGACCCGGCGCCCACATGTGTTTGACCGGATCCACGTCCACCTGGATCACCGAGCACTTGCCCGCGGCCTGGCATCGCTCCAGGGCCGGCCTGAGCTCGTCGGGCGACGACACCCGCTCGCCATGTCCGCCCATGGCCTCGGCCAGCCTGTCCCACTGGATCTCGCCCAGCTCGGTGTTCACCGTCTCGCCGGGGTCCAGGGACTTCTTGAGCATCGTCTTCCAGGGCTTGAGCATGAAGCTCTGATTGATCTTGACCATGCCCCACTGGCGGTCGGCGCAGACCAGGAAGATGGGCTTCAAATCGTTGCGCACGGCGGTCTCGATTTCCTGGGGATGGAAGCCCATGGCCCCGTCGCCGATGATGCAGTAGACCGGGTGGTTGGGGCGCGCCACCGCCGCCCCCAGGGCCTGGCCCACGCCGGCGCCGAGGTGGCCCATGTGGTTGGTGGTCAGCAGGGTGTTGGGAACCTTGACCTGGTGGAAGAAATTGGCCCAGACCGCGGTGTTGCCGCCGTCAAAGACCGCCACCGCCTCGGGCGGGAAGAACTCGCCGCAGATTCGGGCTACGTGCCCGGTGAGCATAGGCGAGCCGCGGTCCTTGAGACGCTCCTCGAGCTTGGCCCGGTCCGCGTCGCGGGTCTGGGCCAACTTGGCCACCAGTTCGCGCCGGGCGGGGCCGGCCTTGGCATCGCCCAGCGCGACGATCAGTTGGCGCAGGAAGACCTTGATGTCCGCCTGCACCGCCAGCTCCACCCTGCGGGTGCGCCCCAGGGCGTTCTCGTCGAGATCCACCTGGATCATCTTTTGGTTGGCGGGCTGGGCCCAGTTGGGGGCCTGGCCCCACCAATCGGTCTCGCCCAGGCGCGCGCCCAGGCACAGGGCCACGTCGGCCTGGTTGCGCACCTCGTTGCAGGCCTCGATGTGCACCATGGGCCAGGCCAGGGGGTCGGTCTCGGCCAAGACGCCGCGGGCCGCCCAAGAGGTGGTGACCGGGGCGTGCAGCCGGTGGGCCAACTCGGCCAGCTCCACGTGGGCGGCGGCGTGGATGACGCCGCTGCCGGCGTGAATCAGAGGCAGCTTGGCCTGGGCGAGCATGGCCGCCGCCCGCTCTATCAGGTCAGGGGCGGGATGGATGGGTTCTTGGCGACGATACTGGTGGACTTGCCAAAGGGGGAGCTCGTCTGTCTTGCCGTTGAACAGCGTCTCGGGCACGTCCAGGTGGACCACGCCGGGGCGCCCGCTGTAGCACTGGCGCAGGGCCTGGCGCATCAGCTCCGGGATGCGGTCGAAGCTGCTGGCCCACGCCGACCACTTGGCCATCTTGCCGATGACGCCCACTTGGTCGAAGACCTGATAGGCTCC
>JAIWNN010000061.1 GCA_020216805.1 Desulfarculus sp.
GCCCCGGTCGGGATAGGAGATGTTGGGTCGGCGCGAGCTGGTGATCAGCAACACCCGGTTGCCCTCGGCCTGTTCGACCGCCACTCCCGAAAGGGCGTTGGCCACCCCCGGACCGTTGGAGGCGATGCAGACCCCCAGCTTGCCGGTCAGGCGCGCGTAGGCCCCGGCCATGTGCACGGCGATGGTCTCGTGACGCGGGGTGATCAGGCGGATGCCGTTGGGGGCGAAGTTCACGAAGAGCTGAGTGTAGGTGCCGTCGATGATGCCGAAGACGTGCTCGACGCCCTCCTGCTTCAGCATCTGGCTCAGGATTGCTCCGCCGGTGGTCTGGGACACCTTACTTCCTCCTCTGCCTGGTTGCGCGCGGGGTTTGGAGCGGGAGCGGCCGCCCCCCTCCGTTTGGCTCCAGGAATCCATGGATGAGATTGATGGTGCGGGTCAGGCGGTCGTCGATGGACTCCCCGTCCAGGGCGCCCTTGATGTCCAGGTACTCAGCCATGCGGATTTTGAAGTGGGGCGATACCAGGGACACGATGAAGATGATATAGACGCTGTTGATCAAGAACGCGGTGAGGTTGACATCCAGGTCCGACCTGACCAACCCTTGCTTGATGCCCTTCTTGATCAGGCGCTTCAGGTGATTGGCGGTGTACTTCTCCACGCTGCGGGAGATCTTTTGGGCGAAGCGCTCCATGCCGGCGCTGGAGATGTTCAGATACAGCGAGACGTACTCCGGGTGCTCCAGGGCGAAGGCCACGCCGCGGCGGAAGATGTGCTCCACCTGTCGGTAGATGTCCCAGGCCGGATCGATCCCGCCATAGACCGCCTCGCGCGAGCGCGCCAGGCCGTGGCGGCAGACGTGCAAATACAGCTCATCCTTTGATTTGAAGTAGTTGTACAGCGAACCCTTGGCCACGCCGGCCCTAGCGGCCAGTTCGGCCATGTCGGTTTGGTTCAGGCCGCGTTCGGCGAAAAGACGGGCGGCCTGATCCAGAACGCGGGCTCGCTTCTCGTCCGGGATCAAGTTGAAGGTCTCTTTGGGCATCTTGCGCTCCGATGACTGGATAGTCAGTCATGATTCTATTGGAACGGCGTTCCGCCGGTCAAGCCCAAAAACCTGCGCGGTGATAGGTGGTGGCGGCAGGCCGGCGGGCCGCCCTCGACCCGGCCCACCGTGGTCACCAAGCTGATCCGATGGAAAGGCGGCTGATCAGGGGCAGGAGAGCGGCCCACTTGAGGGGCCGCTCTCCAGGCAACACTCTGATCCAGCCTAGGCCCAGCCTAGGCCGTATCAGGCATAGGAAGGCCTAGATGGACTTGCCGATGGCGAACGCATTGCCGATGGCTTGGCCCACCGCGTAGTATCCCCGCACCTCGGGGGCGAAGACGAAGGGCGCGAGTTTGGCCATGTCGGGCCGGCCCTGGGCGTCCAGCACCGCTGGATCGGCCTTGAGATCGACGATCTCGCCCACGAACATGGTGTGCAGGCCCAGCTCCACCACCTGCACCAGCCGGCATTCGGCCACCAGGGGGAACTCGGCCGCGTAGGGGGCGTCCACCACCTGGCCGGCCACCGGGGTCAGACCGGTGGCCCGGAACTTGTCCCGGTCCCGGCCCGAGACCAGGCCCAGGTAATCCGCCTCCCGGGCCTGGGAGGTGGATGGCACGCTCAAGGTGAAGGCCTTGCGGGCCATGATGTTGCCGTGGCTGTAGGTGGCCTTGCGCAGCGAAACGTTCAAACAGGGTGGTTTGGAGCAACAGATGCCGCACCAAGCGGCGGTCATCAGGTTGGGTTTGCCTTGGGCATCGTAGCTCCCCACCACCCAGACCGGGGTGGGGAACATCATGGGCTTGGCTCCCAGACTTTGCAGCATCGACGCTCTCCTCTCGCCATCCCCAGGGTCGGCGGCATGGCCTCGTTTGTCTCAAACCAGGGCGTCTTCCCACCAACAGCCCCGTCATCCAGCTTATAACGACCCCTGGAACGAATCCAGCCCGATCATTACTCTCCCCGGACCTCCGGACGACTCCCCACGACCCTGTTTTATCTGGAAAGTGAAGAATGCTAGACTGGAAGGCACATTTTACGTCACACCCGCCCCTAGCCTCACAAGGGGGAGCCAAGATGGATCCAGGTAGCCTGATCCCGGCGGCCGATGCAATCCCGATCGCGGCGGGATGGTTCCGTTTGCTGTTGTTGGCGACCTTCGTCCTGCACCTGCTGGCCATGAACGCCATGCTGGGCGGCGCGGTGATAGCTTTGGCGCAAGCCCTGGGAGGCGAGGGCCAGCCCAGGGTTCCGCCGACCGAGCAAGCCATCGCCGTCAAGCTGCCCTTCACCATCGCCCTGACCGTGAATCTGGGCGTGCCCCCACTTTTGTTTCTCCAGGTGCATTATGGCAACCTGCTCTACACCAGCGCGGTGTTGATGGCCGCATGGTGGCTGTCTATTTTCGTGTTGGCCATGGTCGCCTATTATGCCGCCTATGTCTACGACTTTAGATTAGCGTCCCTGGGCCGGGTCCGGACTCTGGTCATCGGCCTGGCGGTGCTCTGCCTGCTGGCGGTGGCCTTCGTTTTCAGCAACAGCATGACTCTGATGCTCAAGCCCACGGCCTGGACGGCCTATTTCGCCAATCCCCGCGGCACCAACTTGAACCTGGCCGATCCCACCCTCTGGCCGCGCTACCTGCATTTCGTGCTGGCCTCTCTGGCCGTGGGCGGGTTGGGATTGGCGGGCTTGGGGTCCTGGCGGCGTCGGCGGGGCGATCTGGGCGGCAAGGAATTGGTTCGCGTGGGCCTGAATTGGTTCATCTGGGGCACGCTGGCCCAGATGGCCGATGGCCTCTGGTTCCTGCTCAGCCTGCCCCAGGAGATAATGCTGCTGTTCCTGGGGGGTAGCGTCAGCCACACCGCCCTGCTTTGGCTGGGGGTGGCCATGGGAGTCGGCGCCCTGGTGTTGGCCAGCAAGGGGCGGGTGCCGCCGGCTGCGGCCGCGGCCCTGGGTACGGTGGTCCTGATGGCGCTTACCCGTGACCTCCTGCGCGCGGCCTACCTGAAGCCCTTCTTCAGCCCGGAAGGACTGCCCGTCACCGCCCAGGCATCCCCGGCCCTTGTCTTTCTGGCGGCCCTGATCGTCGGCTCGATCCTGATCTTCTGGCTGCTGCGCCTAGCCGCCGGCGCGGGAAAGGAGTCCTAGGCCATGAACTATCCGGTCTGGGAACTGGGAGCCTGGGGCGGCGGCTGGCTGATCGCCCTGATCGCGGTGGCGCATGTCTACGTGGCCCATTTCGCGGTGGGCGGCGGTCTGTTCCTGGTGCTGACCGAGACCATGGGCCGGCGGACCAACGATCCAGCGGTGCTGGACTACACCCGCCGCCACGCCAAGTTCTTCCTGCTCCTGACCATGGTCTTCGGCGGTCTGAGCGGAGTGGGCATCTGGCTGGTGATATCGGTGCTGCACCCGTCCGCCACCTCGGTCCTGATCCACGACTTCGTCTTCGCCTGGGCCACGGAGTGGGTCTTCTTCCTGGTGGAGATCGTCAGCCTGTTCGTCTACTACTACACCTTCGACAAAATGGTCCCGAGCAAGCACCTGCTGGTGGGCTGGATCTACGCCGCCGCGGCCTGGGTGTCATTGCTCTTGGTCAACGGCATCATCTCCTTCATGCTGACTCCAGGCGGATGGCTGACCGGCGGCGGTTTTTGGCCGGGTTTCCTCAACCCCTCCCTGGCCCCATCCACCGCCTTCCGGACCTTTCTGGCCCTGGTCCTGGCCGGGGTCTATGGGCTCCTCACCGCCGTCCGCATCCCGGAACCCGGACTGCGCACCAAAATGGTGCGCTGGTGCGCGGCGTGGCTGCTGCTGCCGTTCCTGCTGATGTTGGCCGCGGGCTGGTGGAGTCTGGCGGTGCTGCCGGAGTCGGTGCGGGACATGCTCCTGGGGGCCAATCCGGAGATGATCGCGGTGGGGCGAGTGGGCGTCTGGTTGGCGGCGGCCCTGTTCCTGGGCGGTCTACTGATGGTGCTGCGCTTGCCCCGCACCGCCAGCGTCCCCCTGGCGGCGCTGCTCCTGGTCATCGGCCTGTTCTACATGGGCTCCTTCGAGTGGGCCCGGGAGGCCGGCCGCCGGCCCTATATCATTTACGGCCACATGTATTCCAACAGCCTGCTGCTCTCCCAGATGCCCCAGGCCCAGGCGCAGGGGGTGCTGAAGCTGGCCCGCTGGAGCCAGAACAAGCAGATCACGCCGGAGAACCGCCAACAAGCCGGGCGCGAGCTGTACAATCTGCTCTGCTCCTCCTGCCATTCGGTGGGCGGGCCGATGCATGACCTTCTGCCCCTGACCGCCAAATACGGCGGCTTCGGCCTGGATTCGCAACTGGACGGCATGGGCAAACTGTTGGGCTACATGCCGCCCTTCGCCGGCACCCGGGCCGAGCGCCAGACCCTGGCCGACTACATCGTGCGCAATCTGCACGGCAAGCAGGAGGAGCCGGCGGTCGAGTTCAAGGGCCAGGAACTGCCGCTGGAGATTCCGCCCTTTGACGCCCATAAGGACGCATACGTCCTGCTGTGCTGGAACGACCTTGGCATGCACTGCTTGACCGATGATGACCAGCAACTGATGATCCTGCCCCCGGCCAACACCCTCCAGGCCCAGCTCATCAAGCGCGGGGAAACTCCGAAGCTGGTCAGCCAAGGGGTGGAAATCAGCTACGCGGTGGAGCCGGGCCATTCCGACCCGGCCAAGCGCCTGCCCTTCTGGCGATACGCCAAGGCCATCTTCGGCAAAGAGTTGCCGCCCGGGGTGGGCTTGGCGGGCAAGGGCCTGAACGGAAGCATGGACTACGACGAGAAGCTGGGGGTCTACGAGGCCAAGTTCATCCCGGTTTCGCCCTATCCCGACGCCGGCGGCTTCAATCCCTATCCTCTTTTCACCATCGAGGCCAAGGATAAGCAGACCGGTCAGCTGCTGGCCCGGACCCGGGTGGTGGCCCCGGTTTCCAGCGAGGTCGGCTGCCGCAACTGTCACGGCGGAGGGTGGCGTGTGGATAACCTCGCCGGCATGGCCTCCGCCACCGGCGAGGACATCCTGGCCACCCACGACCGCATCAACCGCACCGACTTCAAGCGCCAGGCGGCCGCGGGCAAACCGGTCTTCTGCGCCTCCTGCCACGCCGACCCGGCCCTGGGCATGGCCGGCGACGGCAAGCGCCTGAGCTTTTCCGCCGCCATCCACGGCTGGCACGCCAACTACCTGACCCAGCGCGGGGCCGAGGCCTGCCAGGCCTGCCATCCCGACTCACCAAGCGGACCCACCCGCTGTTTGCGCGGCCTGCATGTGCAGATGGGCCAGGACTGCACCAACTGTCACGGCTTTCTGGAGGATCACGCCCTAGGCCTGCTCAAGGGCGAACAAGCGGCCGGCAAGCCCCAGGCGGCCGCGCTGATGCGCCATTTGCAACCGCGCAGCGTGGCCAGCCTGGCCGAGGTCAACCCGCGCGCGCCCTGGGTCAACCAGCCGGATTGCCTGAATTGCCACCGGGATTTCGCCGCGCCCGAGGCCGGGGCCAGTGGGTTCAACCGCTGGACCAAGGGCGCGGAGGAGCTCTACCGGGTGCGGGGCGACGAGGCCGGGGTCAAGTGCGCCGCCTGCCACGGCAGCCCCCACGCCCTGTATCCGGCTAAAAACCCCTATGGCCGCGACCGGGACGTGGTCCAACCCCGGCAGTACCAGGGCAACGCCCTGCCTCTGGGGGCCAACCAGAACTGCAAGGTCTGCCACACCGTGGAGATGGACAGCGAGATGCACCATCCCAACAGCCTGCGCATGGTGCGTAGCCTATCCACGGATTAGGGGCGGGCCGACGCCGGCGGAGTCCGGGGCCGGGTGGCGTTGGCGGCTTGCATCGCCAAAAACTTACGCAAGCCGTAGTGAAATCGCTGTGAAGCGGGAGGCGAAAATCAGAGGGGGCCGGCCATTTTTGGCCAGCCCCTTGATCAGGCTTTGGTGCCGAAGGGGAGACTCGAACTCCCACGGGCGTACACCCACTAGACCCTGAACCTAGCGCGTCTACCAATTCCGCCACTTCGGCGCGGTTCCCGGCAGGCGGTCAACTTGCCAAGCACCGGGGCGAAGTCTATAATCTGACCCCGGGCTTGTCAAGAGCCTTCGCATAATCAGGTTTCATTAACGAATGCCAAGGGATAACAACACGATGCGCGTGGTTCACGGCCTGGAGGAGTTGCGGGAGCGCCATCCCGGGCCGGTGCTGACCATCGGCAATTTTGACGGCGTCCATCTCGGTCATCAGGCCCTATTCGCCAAGGCGGTGGAGCGCGCCAGCCAGATCAACGGCACCGCCATGGCCATGACCTTCGAACCCCACCCCATGCGGGTGCTGCGGCCGGCGGTGAACCTGCCCCTGATCACCCCCTTGGGCCAGAAGCTGGAGCTGATGGCGGCCTGCGGATTGCAAGTCACCCTGTGCGTGCGCTTCGACCAGGACTTCGCCCGGCTGTCGGCCGACGATTTCGTGGATAAGCTCCTGGTGGGTCGGTTGCAGGTGCGCGAGGTGGTGGTTGGTTACGATTTCGCCTTTGGCCACAAGGGGCTGGGCGATCTGGAGCTGCTGCGCGACAAGGGCTGGCGGCACGGCTTCGCGGTGCACGAGATGGGACCGGTGCTGGTGGATGGCCAACCGGTCAGCTCCACCCGGGTGCGCCAGGTGGTGCGCGGCTGTGATCTGGCCACCGCCCGCCGCCTGTTGGGGCGGCACTACCGCATCGCCGGGCGGGTGGTCAGCGGCCACGGCCGGGGCGGGCGGCTGTTGGGCTTCCCCACCGCCAACCTGCGGACCGAGGATGAACTGTTGCCCGGCGCGGGCGTCTACGCAGTTCTGGTGCAGCCCGAGCCCGGCGTCCTGTGCAAGGGCGTCACCAACATCGGCACCAACCCCACCTTCAGCAACGGTGGCCTGACCGTGGAGACCCACCTGCTGGACTACAGCGGCGACCTCTATGGCCGGGACATCGTGCTGCATTTCGTGGAGCATCTGCGCAGCGAGAAGCGCTTCGCCTCTCCCGAGGATCTGGCCAGCCAGATCGGCCAGGATGTGAGCCAGGCCCGGGAGCTGCTGGAGCCTTGGTTGCGGGGGGATAAGCAGCCCGCGCGCGATTAGCCGGGGTTGGGGGCGCCCGGCCCGGCCAGCCAGACTGACAGCTCGTAAACCGACCAGTAGAGCCGGGGATGGCCCTGGATCAGTCTCAGGCGCAGGTGGCGTGCGGCTTGGGGGCTGAACTCCAGGCGCAGGCGTCCGGTGTTGGCGGTCAGCAGGCGGTCGCCGCCAAAGACCAGCGGCCCCACCACCATTCGGCGATAGTCCACCCTTCGCCAGTTCTGGCCGTCGCTGGACAGTTCCAGCTCCAGCGCGACCGGCAGGTCCTGGGGCGCGGGCTGGGCCTCAAGCCCCAGGCCGGCCAGGACCAGCTCCCGGCCCAAGTCCATCTCCAGGCGGTCGCCGGCTTGGCGCGGACGGCCGGTGTCCCAGCGGCTGGCGGGGTTGTTGTCCCGGGCGGGGTGGGTGGTGCTACCGACATTGGCCCGCAAGCTCAGATCGACCGGGGACAGCGCCGAGCCGAGCCCTCCCGAGGGTCTGAGGTCCCAAAACAGCCGATGGCCACCGAGGTCGGCCTCCCGGAACCTAATTCCTTGATTGGCTAGTAATTCCAAGGTGTAATCCGCCTGGCTCGGATCCAGGGCCACCATCACCCCTCCAAGGTCGGCGGGCAGCACGTCCCGAGGCAGGATCGGCATGGGCCAGGATGGGGTGCTGGGCGGGGCCTGGGGCGCGGGCCGCAGGTCATGGGGCAGCCAAGCCTTGAGGCAGAGGTCGCCGAACACCGTCGTCACCCCCTGACGGCGGGCGTGCTCCACCACCGCCGCGGGGTCGACCGGCGGGTCCGCCGATCCGGGACGGTAGAGGCTCAACTCCTGGATCGACCAATAGCTGTTTCTGGTCTGACCGGTCTGGACCAGGCGTAAATAACGGGCGGGTTGGGGAGGGAAACAGACGTCCAGGCGAGGGGCTCCGTCGCTGACCATGGCTTTGCCCCGGCACCAAAACATGGCTTGGATGGGGGGTTTGGCATGGATGGCCTGGGTCCAGGTTTGGCCGTCACGGGAGAGCAGGACTCGCAGGCCACAGGGTTGGTCGTCGACCCGGCCCGAGGCCAGGCGCAAGCGGCAGAGGTCGGGCACCTCCTGGCCCAGATCCAGCTCCAGCATCTGGCCGGCGGCTTGAGCGGCCAAGGGCGACCAGCGGGTGAGGGCGTCGCCATCCCAGGCCAGGGGCGCGTCCTGGGGATGGTCGCCCCCCCGCGCCCGCCATTCCCGCCGGTCCACCGCCCGCCAGCCGGGCTGGGGTGGGGTGATGTCGAAAAAGGCGGTGTATCCCCCCACCACCAGCCGCTGGCTGGCGGCCCCCAGGTTGCGCAAGGTGGATTCCAACAGCCGAGGCCCGCCCCGGCAGATCCAGGCCGGACGGGGGGCTTGGGCCACCAGGCGGTGGTGGGGCTCGTAAAAATGATCCAACTCCTCGCCGGCCCTGACCACGATCAAGCGTTCGCCGGATTCGAAGGTCAGGAGGGGGCAGTCCCAGTAGTCCAGGGAATAGGCCCGGGTGACCCCGCGCGCCAGGAGGGCGGCGATGAACTCCTGGCGGCCATGGACCTTCGCCTGGATCGTTTGACGCAACACCTGGTTGCCCAGGGGCGAGCTGATCCAGGCTCCGGCCAGGTTGGAGACCAACAAAAGCCCGCCCAACCCCAGGGCCAGCCAGGCCAGGCGGTTTCCCAGACGGGCCAACAGATAGCCGGTCAAGGGGATCAAGGCGGCGTAGAGCGGCACGAAATGACGGCGGGTGCTGCCCACCGGCTCCCCCTTGACCACGATCAGGGCTATGCCCAGCAAAAAGGCCAGAAGAAACAACTCGCTGCCGTCGCAGGCGCGGGCGTCCAGCCGCGCCAGACCCCACAAGGCCCGGCGGCGCATCCAGATCAGGTTGCCCAGGCCCAGCAGGCCAAGCAGCGCGATCCCTTGTGACACCCAGGGGAAGAGGGGCTGCAGGGTGGCGTCGTTCCAGGCCCCCAGCAACACCGGCAGGGCCACGCCGACCACGGCCTCGAAGACCTGGCCGAAAGGCTGGCTGGGCTTGGGCTGGAGCAGGAAGTGGAAGCTCTCCCAATGGTGGGTGAGGTTGAACCACCAGAAGGGCGCGCCGCCCACGAAGAATCCCAGCCAGATCAAGACGTGGCCTCGGCGGAAAAGCATCCGCCAGTCGGCCAGGACCTGGTACAGGGCGGTGGCGAGCAGGGCGTAGGCGATGAGGAAATGGGTCCAGAGGCCCAGGCCGGCCACCAGGCCGTAGGCCAGGTGGAGCCAGGCGCTGGCCCGGCGATGGACCAGGCGGAAGGTGAGCCAGAAGAGCAGCAGGGAGAAGAGCGGGATCTCGATGTAGGCCGCCCGGGGCAGGATCCCGTGGATGGCGAAGTAGTAGGGCGGAGCGGCGACCAACAGGCCGGTCCACCAGCCAGCGGCCGGACCCCACATGTTCCGGGCCGCCAGGAAGGCCACCGCCACCAAGGCCAGGGCCACCAACAGCGGGGCCAGGCAGAGGGTCTGGGGGGTGGAGCCGGCCAGGGCGAAGATCGCCGCCGCGACATAGGCCTCGATGGAGCCGCAGAAGGGCTGGCCATAAAAGAAAATGGGGAATTGGCCTTCCAGGATGTGGCGGGCCATCAGGCCGGTGACCGCCATGTCGGCGTCGAGGTCGATATAGGGCAGATAGGCCAGGCGGATGGCCAAGGCCAGGAGCAGCAGGGCCGCCAGCCCGGCCCCGACGGCGAGTCCCGGGGTTCGGTTCAAGGTCGGCTCTCGCGGCGCAGGGCGACGGCGGTGCGCAGGTACATGAACAGGTGGTGCAAAAATCGGGTCTTG
>JAIWNN010000062.1 GCA_020216805.1 Desulfarculus sp.
CTCTCGCCACCCAGGCGGTTTTCGTAGACCACCGGCACCTCCACGATGTCCAGGCCGCGCTGGTGGGCACGGAAGAGCAGACGGATGGCGTAGTCGCCATAGCCGCGGAAGATGTCCTGGGGGTCGAAGCTCTGCCAGGTGGTCTTGGCCATGGCCAGGAACCCGCTCAGGTTGTCGCGGGTCTTGACCCCCAGGGCCAGGCGCACCAGGAGGTTGAAGGCCTGGCTGCACCGGAAGCGTAAGCCGCTGGTGTTCATGCCTCCGCCGGGCACGTAGCGGCTGCCGATGACCAGGTCGTGGCCGGGCAGGGCGGTCAGCACCTTGAGCAAGTCGCGGGGGTGATGGTTGAAATCCGAATCCATGGTGGCCACCACCGGGTGGTCGGCTTCCTGGATGCCGCGCCAGAGGGCGGTGGCCAGGCCGCGTTCGCCCTTGCGGACGATGAGCTTGAGCCGGGGGTCGCCGGGAAAGGCCCTGGCCAGGGCCGGGCCGGTGCCGTCCGGGGAGTCGTCGTCCACCACCACCACCTGGGTCTGGATGCCAGCGGCCTGGGTGCGCTCCAGGATTTCCCTCACCAGAGGAACGATGTTGGCGATCTCGTTGTAGGTGGGCAGCACCACCGAGACCGGCGAGGGGCGTTCGTTCATGAGCTGATCAGGCCCCTTTCCGGCCCAGGGCCTTAAGCTGGGCGCAGATATAGTCCACCTGGTCCTCGCGCAGATCGGGATACAGGGGCAGCATCAGTCCGCTGAGCCCCAGGTCCGTGGCCCGGTCCAGCTTGCCGGCCCGGCGCAGGCTCCGGTAGGGCGGCAGCAGGTGCAGGGGATAGAACATGGGCCGGGCGTCGATGCCGGCCGCGTGCAGGCGCTCGAGAACCTGGTCACGGCTCAGGCCCAGGATCTTTTCGGCCAGAAACACGGGGTGGAGCCAGTCGATGGAGCGGCCGGGGGCCCTGAAGCCGCCCCGCAGCCAGGGCAGGCCGGCCAGGTTATGTTCGTACCTTTGGGCCAGGGCCCGGCGGCGGGCGAGCAGTTCTTCCAGCCGCTGGAGCTGGGCCACCCCCAAGGCGGCGTTGAGGTTGGTCATGCGGTAGTTGAAGCCCACGCTGTCGTGCCAATATTGGCGCCGAGGGTCCATGCCGTGGGCGCGCAGGCGCTGCATGCGCCGGGCCAGGTCCGGGTCGGAGGTGGCCACCGCCCCACCCTCGCCGGTGGTCAGGACTTTGTTGGCGAAAAAGCTGAAGCAGCCGACCGCCCCGAAGGAGCCGGTGGGCTGGCCGCCGCAGTCGGCCCCTAGGCTCTCGGCGCAGTCCTCCACCAACAATATGTTGTTATTCCTGGCTAAATCAAGAATGGGCTCCATGCGGCAGGCCTGGCCCAGCAGATGGACCACGATCATGGCCTTGGTGCGGGGGCTGAGACCCCGGGCGAAGGCCGCGGCGTCGGCGTTCCAATGATCAGCGCCGCAGTCCACCAGCACCGGGGTGGCCCCGGCCATGAAGACCGCGTTGGCGGTGGCGGCGAAGGTCAGATCCGGCACCAGGACCTCGTCGCCCGGGCCCACGCCCAGGCCGGCCAGGGCCAGGTGCAGGGCGGTGGTGCCGTTGCTGGTGCAGAGCACGTGGGGGGTGCGCAGCAGGTCGGCCAGACCTCGCTCCAGCCGTTCGACAAAGGGGCCGGTGGAGGAGATCCAGGTGGAGGCCACGGCCTCGGCCACGTTGCCGGCCTCCAGGGGACCCAGGGAGGGCTTGGCGATGGGGATCGGCTCCGGCGCGTCCGGATGGGGGGCGGGCTGTTCAAAGGTGGTCATGGTCAGAACCTGTGAGAATTACGTTCGCGCGCCAAGGACAGCGGCCCAATAATACTAGATTTGCGAAGTGTTCGGCAATGCGGACCGCTGCGATGGGCCAATCAGGCCCCAACCGCCCTCCCTGGACGGTGACGGTGGAATAACATTTCGTTAAAACAGGCAAAAACGCCGTGACTCCCCAGAGGTTAGGAGATCGGACGGATGGGGCGCGCCGACGCTCCGTGATCCAGACCAGAAAGCTGGGTGGGAAGGACGACTCCGGATGCCTTGCACGCTGGCCTGGGGCTGTGCTAGCTTTGACCATCCACAAGGCTATGGTCCAGCCGTGGCGGAGGGCTTTTCGCCCCCCTGGGGATCGTCGATGCATTAACCCGCCGCCTGTCCGGGACGGAATGGCGCCAGGCAAGGAGTTGGAAACATGAGCGAAAAACGTGTGGCCCGCGTGACTGACATCATCGCATCCTCCCCCATCAGCTTCGACGACGCCATCAAGGTCGGCTTCGAGCGCGCCACCCGCACCCTGCGGGGCATCACCGGCATGAAGGTTCTGGAGATGCGCGTGGCGGTGGACGAGAACCAAATCGCCGAATATCGGGTGCGCCTGGAGGTCATTTTCGTCCTGGAGTCCTGATTTTTTCGATCACGCCTAATGCCATCGCCGGGGGCCTTCCGCGGGGAGGCCCCCCTTGGTTTGCGAGCCATGCCACCCGCGCCCTACGATCAGCTCTACATCTACGAGATCCTGGGCGACGCCCGCCAGGCCGCCACCGGCTTGACCGCTGGTTACCTCGGCCTGTGGCTGGAGGACGACACCAGTTTCCTGTTCTTCGCCACCCCGTCCCCAGGGCAGATAGATGTGATCCTGGCCCGAGACCCGAGCCTGCGCCTGCGCGAGACCCATCACCTGACCTACGAGCAGTGGCAGGGCGGGCAAAACCTGGCCCCCCTGGTTTTGCCCGGCCTGATGATCGTGCCGGCCTGGCAGCCGGTTCCGGAGTTCGATGGCCAGATCCTGCGCCTGGACCCGGGCCTGGTCTTCGGCAACGGCCTGCACCCCACCACCCAGCACTGCCTGGAGCTGCTGCTGATCCTCTGCGCCAAGGGCCCCCTGGGTCGGGTGCTGGATCTGGGTTGCGGCACCGGCATCCTGGGCCTGGCCGCGGCCCGGATGGGGGCCGAGGCCGTGACCTGCGTGGATCTCAACCCCTTGTGCGTAACCACCACTCGGCGTAACGCCGAGCTCAACCATTTGGAGGTGGAGGTGGCCGAGGGGCCGGCCGGTGACTTCCTCTTTCGCCCGGTCGACCTGGTGCTGGCCAACCTGCACTGGGAGGTGCAGCGCCAACTCTGGCAACCGGGACCGGCGCTGCTGGACAAGCGCGACCTGATCCTAAGCGGCATCACCCGCAGTCAGCGCGACCCCCTGACCGCGCTTCTGGCTCGGTGCGGCTATCGGGTCCTGGTGGGCCGCCAGACCGAGGGCGCCTGGTGCTCGCTTTGGGCCCGGCGCGAGGACCCAGCTTGAGGCGGTGGGCGGCGTTTTCGCGCCAGCACCGCGAAAAGGTGCATATTTTTTGCGCCGGCGGTTGACAACCCCGGTCCGGCGTGATAATCGTCCTGATTAGATAGTCTCACGGAGTTGGGCCGTGCCCGCTTGCCAGTCTCACATCTTCCTCGCCTCCTCGGCCTTCCCTGGCTGCCGCGCCGTCGGCGTACCCGGGTTGGGCCTACCGGTCTGCCTACCGGCGGCCATCCTGATTCTTCTGCCCCGGTAACCGGGGCCGCAAACCACACGCATCCAAAATTTAGTTTGACCCCAGGGCCTTAGGCCCATTCCAGGTCGCCAGCCCAATTGGCTGCCCCGACCGATCGACCAGGAGGAAGCAGCGATGCAACCCCGTAAACCCCAGGCCAACTCCGCCCGAGCTAGTCGGCGGACCCCGAGCGCCGCGATGCCCCTGAGCCCCTCCCGCACCCAGCGCCCCACCTGCGCCATCCTCCGCCTGGCGCCATGCGTACCCACCCTCCTAGACGGCCTAATTATTCTGCCCCGCTAGGGGCCGAACCAAAAAGCCAGTAAAAACAGCCAATCAACCGCCAGCTACCGGGCTGGTGGCCATGAATAGACCCCCAACCACGCGGAACGCCACCCATTAAGCGGCGCTCCGGCCGGAAAGGCGGACCAGGATGAGCCAGCGCAGCGACGAGATCAAAAGCGGCCTGATGCGCGCCCCCCAGCGCTCCCTGCTGCGGGCCTGCGGCCTGAGCGGCGAGCAGATCCAGCGGCCCTTCATTGGCGTGGCCAA
Source organism: Desulfarculus sp. (assembly GCA_020216805.1). Lineage (GTDB taxonomy): Bacteria > Desulfobacterota > Desulfarculia > Desulfarculales > Desulfarculaceae > JACRDC01. Next base: position 4,116 of record JAIWNN010000062.1, read on the forward strand.
CTCCTGGACCGAGGTCGTACCCGGACACGTCCACCTCGACCGGCTTGCGGCCGCGGTCAAACGCGGCATCGCCGAGGCCGGCGGCCAGGCCTTCGAGTTCCACACCATGGCCATCTGCGACGGCCTGGCCATGGGCCACCCGGGCATGTTCGCCAGCCTGCCCAGCCGCGAGGTGGTGGCCGACACCGTGGAGCTGATGACCATGGCCCACGGTTTCGACGCCCTGGTGCTGATCGCCAGCTGCGACAAGATCGTGCCCGGCATGCTGATGGCCGCCGCCCGCCTGAACCGGCCGGCCATCGTGCTCACCGGCGGGCCCATGAAGGCCGGCGAGTTCCAGGGCCGGATCGTGGACCTGATCACGGTCTTCGAGGCGGTGGCCAAGGTCCGCTCCGGCCAGATGACCGAGTCCGAGTTGGCCGAGTTGGAGGCCAAGGCCTGTCCCGGCCCCGGCTCCTGCGCCGGCATGTTCACCGCCAACACCATGGCCTGCGTCACCGAGGCCCTGGGCATGAGCCTGCCCGGCTGCGCCTGCGCCCTGGCCATGAACGGCGACAAGGACGAGATCGCCTTCGCCACCGGTCTGAAGATCATGGACCTGCTGCGGATCGACCGGCGACCACTGGACATCCTGACCCCGGACGCCTTTGCCAACGCCTGCCGGGTGGATTTGGCGCTGGGCGGCTCCACCAACACCGCCCTGCACCTGCCGGCCATCGCCCACGAGGCCGGGGTGGACTTCGGTCTGGCCGATTTCGACCGTCTGGCCCGCACCACCCCCCACCTGGTCAACATGAGCCCGGCCGGCCCCATGCGCATGGAACACCTGCACGCGGCCGGCGGGGTGGGCGCGGTGATGAAGCGGCTGGAGAAGGACCTGGCCTTGGGCAATCCGGCGGTCAGCGGCGGGACCATGGCCGACTACCTGCCGGCCAGAGTTCCGGAGACCCAAGTCTTTGGCCAGCCGGTGCTGCACAGCCTGGCCGACCCGGTTCACGCCGAGGGCGGCATCGCGGTGCTCTTCGGCAACCTGGCCCCCGAGGGCGCGGTGGTCAAGCAGACCGCGGTGGCCGAGCAAATGCGGGTCTTCCGCGGCCCCGCCCGCTGCTTCCTCGGCGAGCAGGAGGCCACCGAGGCCTACAACCGCCAGGAGATCCAGCCCGGCGAGGTGATCGTGATCCGCTACGAGGGTCCGGCCGGCGGCCCGGGCATGCGCGAGATGCTGGCGCTCACCGCCCTGATCAGCGGCGGCCCCCTGGACGGCAAGGTGGCCCTGATCACCGACGGCCGCTTCTCCGGCGGCAGCCGGGGCGCGGTCATCGGCCACGTCTCGCCCGAGGCGGCGGCCGGCGGCCCCCTGGCCCTGGTCAAGGACGGCGACCCGATCCTGATCGACATCCCCGGCCGGGTTTTGACGCTGGAAGTGGACCCGGCCGAGCTGGAGCGCCGGCGCGCGGCCTGGACCCCGCCCGCGCCCCGCTTCACCCGGGGGGCCCTGGCCCGCTACGCCGAGCTGGTCACTAGCGCGGCCACCGGCGCGGTGCTGCGCAAGAACGCGCCGGCCGCGAGATGAACCCAAGCAAATCCACCGCCAACGCGCGGCATCGAGACAGCGAGAGATAGTCATGAGCAGCCAAGCAACCAAGCAGAATCCTGGCCTGCCGGCCACCAACGGATCCGACGCCGTCATCGCCTCCCTGCACGCCCAAGGGGTGGAGGTGATTTTCGGCATGGTGGGCGGGTCCATCATCAGCGTCTACGACGCCCTGCACCGCGACGGCAACTTGAGGCACGTCATCGTGGGCCACGAGCAGGGCGGGGCGCACATGGCCGAGGGCTATGCCCGGGCCACCGGCAAGCCCGGGGTGGTGATGACCACCAGCGGTCCCGGGGCCACCAACCTGGTCACCGGCCTGGCCGACGCGATGATGGATAGCACCCCCATCGTGGCCATCACCGGTCAGGTGGTCAGCCGCCTGTTGGGCAACGACGCCTTCCAGGAGGCCGACATCCGGGGCATCACCATGCCCATCACCAAGCACAACTACCTGATCACCAGCGCCGACCAGGTGGCCCCGACCATGGCCGAGGCCTTCACCATCGCCTTGAGCGGCCGTCCCGGCCCGGTGCTGGTGGACATCCCCCGCGACGTCTCCGAGGCCCCCACCGAAATCTTGACCAGCGACCAGCACCGCCTGGCTCCGCGCCTGGTCAACGTGCCCCTGGGCCATCCGATGCAGGTGCAGCGCGCCCTGAACCTTATCGCCGAGAGCCGCCAGCCGGTGATCCTGGCCGGGGCGGGCGTCATCCACTCCGACGCCTGCGGCGAACTGCGGGCTTTGGCCGAGCTGTTGCAGATCCCGGTGGCCACCACTCTGCTGGGTCTGGGCTGCTTCGCCAGCGACCACCCCTTGAGCCTGCGCATGCCGGGCATGCACGGCACCGGCTACGCCAACCTGGCCCTGCACAACAGCGACGTGATCCTCTGCGTGGGCTCGCGTCTGGACGACCGGGTCACCGGCCGCCTGGAGCGCTTCGCCCCCAACGCCAAGCTGATCCACGTGGACGTGGACCCCAGCGAGATCAGCAAGTGCCTGCCAGCCCTGGTGCCCATCGTGGGCGACGCCAAGCAGGTGCTCTCGGCCCTGCTCCAGGGCGCGCGGGCCTGGGAGCGCCGGCCCGACTTCAGCGCCTGGCACAAGGTCATCGCCACCTGGAAGCAACGCTACCCCCTGGGCTATGTCCAGCGCGACGGCGTGATCAAGCCCCAGCAGGCCATCGAGTCCCTGAACGGCCTGCTGGACGACGAGGACATCGTGGTCACCGGCGTGGGGCAGCACCAGATGTTCACCGCCCAGTACTACAACTTCCGCCGCCCCCGCACCTTCATCACCAGCGGCGGCCTGGGCACCATGGGCTTCGGCCTGCCGGCGGCCATCGGGGCCAAGCTGGCCAAGCCCGAGCGCCGGGTGTTGTGCGTGGACGGCGACGGCTCCTTCCTGATGAACATCCAGGAGCTGTGCACGGCGGTGCGCTACCGGGTGCCGGTGGTGATCATGGTGCTCAAGAACAGCCACCTGGGCATGGTGCGCCAGTGGCAGGGCATGTTCTTCGACCAGCGCTACGCCCAGACCCAGTTGGCTCCGCCTCCCTACGATCAAGTGGCCCAAGCCTTCGGGGCCTTGGGGCGCAAGGTGGAGCGGCCCGAGGACCTGCTGCCGGCCCTGCGCTGGGCCATGGCCGCGGCCGAGGACAACCAACTGCCGGTGGTCTTGGACGTGAAGGTGGACCCGGACGAGGCGGTGCTGCCCATGGTGCCGGCCGGTGGAGCCAACGTGGACTTCATCCCCTGCCGGCTGGAGGACTAGCCATGAACCAGCTCAATCCCTTGGCGGTGCTGGTGCGCAACGAGCCCGGGGTGCTGGCCCGGGTCGCCGGCCTCCTGGCCCGGCGCGGCTTCAACATCCACTCCCTGGCCGTGGGCGAGACCGACGACCCCCAGGTCAGTCGCATGAGCATCTTCATCAGCGGCGACGACGCGGTGCGCGAGCAGGCGGTCAAGCAGCTGCGGCGGCTGGTGGACGTGATCCGGGTCAGCGACCTGACCGACACCCCCCGGGTGGAGCGCGGCCTGGCCCTGATCAAGGTCAACGCCCCCCGCGAGCGGCGCAGCGAGATCATCGAGCTGGCCAACATCTTCCGCGCCGCCATCACCCACGTGGACAACGCCACCATGGTCCTGGAGGTCAGCGGCAACCGCAACAAGATCGAGGCCATGATCGGCATGATGCGGCCCTTTGGCATCCTGGAGATGGCCCGCACCGGCCAGATCGTCATGCTGCGCGGTCAGGCCGCCCTGGCTCCGGGCCAGAGCGAGTTCCCGGACCCCAGCTATCTGACCGAGGCGGTGGCCTAACGCTGGTCCGACCCCTGGCGTGCCGGGCCGATGGCCGAGTCCTTACGCATATGTTACAAACTGGGCCTCAGCCCGCAACCATATGGCGTGACAACCCAACCCGAAGGGAGTTTCCTTAGATGAGCGTAACCGTTTATTACGAGAAAGACGCCGACCTCGGCCAGCTCAAGGGCAAGAAGATCGTCATCATCGGCTACGGCAGCCAGGGCCGCGCCCACGCCCTGAACCTGCACGACTCCGGCCTGGACGTCACCGTGGCGGTGCGCGCCGGCAGCCCCACCATGGACAAGGTCAAGGCCGACGGCCTCAAGGCCCAGCCCATGGCCGAGGCGGTCAAGGACGCCGACCTGATCGCCTTTCTGCTGCCCGATCCCAGCCAGCCGGCGGTGTACAACCAGTTCGTGGCCCCGGTCTGCAAAAAGGGCCTGACCCTGCTCTTCGCCCACGGCTTCAACGTGCACTTCAACCAGATCCAGGCCCCGGCCGAGGTGGACGTGATCATGGTGGCCCCCAAGGGTCCCGGCAAGCTGGTGCGCGACCTCTACGTGGCCGGCCAGGGCGTGCCCTGCCTGCTGGCCATCGAGCAGGACGCCAGCGGCCAGGCCAAGGCCAACGGCCTGGCCTACGCCATGGGCCTGGGCGGCGCGCGGGCCGGCGTGATCCAGACCAGCTTCAAGGAGGAGACCGAGACCGATCTCTTCGGCGAGCAGGCGGTGCTCTGCGGCGGTCTGGCCGCCCTGATGAAGATGGGCTTCGAGACCCTGGTCGAGGCCGGTTACGCCCCGGAGATGGCCTACTTCGAGTGCATCAACGAAGTGAAGCTGATCGTGGACCTGATCTACGAGGGCGGACTCAAGAAGATGCGCCATTTCATCAGCGACACCGCCAAGTGGGGCGACATCACCCGCGGCCCGCGGGTCATCGACGAGGGCGTGCGCGAGAACATGCGCGAGATCCTGGAGGAGATCCAGAACGGCGAGTTCGCCCGCGAGTGGGTGTTGGAGAACCAGGCCAACCGCCCGGTGTACAACGCCCTGCTCAAGCGCGAGGCCGAGCACCCGGTGGAGGAGGTCGGCGAGCGCCTGCGCGGCATGATGAAGTGGCTGGAGAAGTAGCCAGCGATTCCGGGACGGAATTGTCCTCCGTCCCGGAGTAGGCCCGATGGCCGCCGCGCCGGCCCCGGCGCGGCGGTCCCTCCGACCCCCACCAGCGCGAAGGATGACCCCATGCCCAGCCTGTTCGACAAGATCTGGTCGGCCCACGTGGTGCGTCGCGAGTCCGGCCAGCCCGATCTGCTCTACGCCGACCGCCACCTGGTGCACGAGGTCACCTCGCCCCAGGCCTTCGCGGGCCTGCGCCTGGCCGGCCGCAAGGTGCGCCGGCCGGATCTCACCTACGCCGTGGTGGACCACGTGGTCCCCACCCAGGGCCGCTTCCTGCCCTGGGCCGACCAGGTGGCGGTGGCCCAGCACCAGGCCCTCCGGGCCAACTGCGCCGAATTCGGGGTGCTCTTGCTGGACATCGACGACCCGCGTCAGGGCGTGATCCACGTGGCCATGCCCGAGCTGGGCCTGATCCTGCCTGGCCAGACCGTTTTCTGCGGCGATAGCCACACCGCCACCCACGGGGCCTTCGGCGCCCTGGCCTTTGGCATCGGCACCAGCGAGGTGGAGCACATCTTGGCCACCCAGACCCTGCCCCAGACCAAGCCCGCCACCCTGGCGGTCAAGCTCAACGGCCGCCCCGGACCCGGGGCCGGGGCCAAGGATCTGATCCTGCACATCATCGGCCGCCTGGGCGTGGCCGGCGGCACTGGCCACGTCATCGAGTACCAGGGCCAGGCCATCGGCGAACTCTCCATGGAGGGCCGCATGACGGTCAGCAACATGAGCGTGGAGTGCGGGGCCAAGGCCGGTCTGATCGCCCCGGACGATACCACCTTCACCTGGCTGCGGGGACGTCCCTTCGCCCCCCAGGGCGCGGACTTTGACCGCGCGGTGGAATACTGGCGCACCCTGCCCAGCGACGCGGACGCCCGCTTCGACCGCACGGTCGAGATCGAAGTGGAGGGCCTCGCGCCTCAGGTCACCTGGGGCGTCAATCCCGGCCAGGTGGCGGAGATCAGCGGCCGGGTTCCCGCGCCCGAGGAGTTCCGCGATCCTGGCGAGCGCGCCGCCGCCAGCCGCGCCTTGGCCTACATGGGCCTCAGGCCCGGCACGCCGATCCAGGACATCAAGGTCGACGTGGTCTTCATCGGCTCCTGCACCAACGGCCGCCTGGAGGACCTGCGCGCCGCCGCCGCCGTGGCCCAGGGCCGCCGGGTCGCCCCGGGCGTCACCGCCCTGGTGGTGCCCGGCTCCGGCCAGGTCAAGGCCCAGGCCGAGGCCGAGGGCCTGGACAGGATTTTCACCGAGGCTGGCTTCCAGTGGCGCGAGCCCGGCTGCTCCATGTGCCTGGCCATGAACCCCGACGTGCTCGCCCCCGGCCAGCGCTGCGCCTCCACCAGCAACCGCAACTTCGAGGACCGCCAGGGCCGCGGCGGACGCACCCACCTCTGCTCCCCGGCCACCGCCGCCGCCTCGGCCATACAAGGCCGCCTGGCCGACGCGCGGCAGTTGGGATAGGGGGGAGGGATAGAGAGAGAAGAGTTTTCCGGGGGAACCCTTTTGTGGACAAAAGGGTTCCCCCGGACCCCCTCCCAAAAAACTTTAGGGGGGCAAGGACTGAGGCGAACCGTGATGGCGCGCGATATACCAAGGTGATGGCGGCGATGAGCGGGCCTGGTCGTTGTCATTGCGAGCGTAGCGAAGCAATCTCTTGTCTCTGTTTTGAATTTGGCGGCCAAGCAGCGAGGCGACGATAAATTCGGGAGATTGCTTCTTCGCTGGCGCTTCTCG
>JAIWNN010000154.1 GCA_020216805.1 Desulfarculus sp.
CCCGCCCCGGCCCGGAGGCCCGCCCCCGGACCTGGCCGCGGCCCTGCTGGAGGCCCTGGCCGCCGGCGGCTGCGGGGTCCGGCGGGCGTCCAGCGCTAGGGAGGCCCTGGACGCGGCCCTGGCCCTGGCCCGGGAGGCGGGCGTCACCCGCCTGGGGCATCACGACCTGGGACCGGAGCTGACCCCCTTGCTGCCGGGGGCGGCGCAACAGGCGGGCATTGCAATGGTCGAGTCCGGCGACGGCGACGAGCAATCCGTGGCCTTGGCCGAGCCCCTGGCCGCGGGCCTGACCCGGCCGGAGCTGGCCGTGGCCCAACTGGGGGCCCTGGTCCACCTGGCCCGCCATGGCGGCGGCCGGCTGCTCTCCCTCATGCCGCCCCTGCACCTGGCCCTGGTCCACGCCGGGGACATCCTCTGGTCCCTGGACGACCTGGCCGCGCGCCTCGGAGCCCCAACCGACCCGGCCGCCGCGCCCTGGCCGGCCCTGACCCTCATCAGCGGCCCCAGCAAGACCGGGGACATCGAGGCGGTGATGGTGCGGGGGGTGCATGGCCCCGGCCGGGTGGAGGTCGTGGTTTGGGGTTGATTGGGCAAGGGGCGTTGACACTTGCGCCCCCTCCGGACTAACCTGCCTCCACCGTCCTTGCCACCCCTTCCAGGAGCCAGCCGGTGTCACCATCCCAGGCCGTCCGCCCCCCGGTCAGCCATGACTCGCGACGTGTGTTGCTGCGGCGGCTGTTCCTGTCGGTGGTGATCGGCCTGCTCGCGGGACTGGCGGCCCTGGTCTTCCTGCTGTGCCTGGAGTGGGCCAGCTTCTGGTGCCTGGAGACCTGGGCCGGGACGTCTCTGCCCACGCCCTCCGGCGAAAGGATCTTCATCGCTCCAGCGCCTGGGGCCTACCGACCCTGGGTGCTGGCCTTCCTGCCCGCCCTGGGCGGTCTGGTCTGCGGCCTGATCGTCTACGCCCTGGCCCCGGAGGCGGCCGGCGGCGGCATCGATCCCATGATCGACGCCTTCCACAATCAGGGCGGACGCATCCGCAAGCGGGTGCCCTACGTCAAGGGGCTGGCCACCATCGCCATCCTGGCCAGCGGGGGCTCGGCCGGACGCGAGGGACCCATCGCCCAGATCGGGGCCGGGTTCGGCTCCTGGCTGGCCGGCCTGTTGCGCTTGCCGGATTCCGAACGGCGCGTCTTTCTCCTGGCCGGTTGCGCGGCCGGCATCGGGGCCATCTTCCGCGCTCCCCTGGGAGCGGCCATCACCTCCATCGAGGTGCTTTACCGCGAAGACTACGAGTCGGAGGCCATCATCCCCTGCGTCATCAGCGCGGTCATCGCCTACAGCCTTTTCACCTACTTCTTCGGCTTCGCGCCCATCTTCGCCCTGCCCCGCCTCGCCTTCGGCGACCCCCGCGAGCTGCTGGTGTATGGCGCCCTGGGCCTGCTCTGCTGGCCGGCGGCGGCCCTGTACCAGCGCGTCTTCACCCGCGCGCGGACCTTTTTCGCCGGACTCTCGCTGCCCATCTACCTGCGCCCCATGCTGGGCGGCCTGGCGGTGGGGGTGCTGGCCCTGGCGGTGCCCCAGGCCCTGGGCGCGGGTTGGGGCTGGATCGAACAGGCCGCCACCGGCCGTCTGGACCTGACGGTGATGCTGCTGGCGGCCGGGGCCAAGATCCTGGCCACCAGCCTCAGCGTGGGCAGTGGCGGCAGCGGCGGGATCTTCGGCCCCACCCTGTTCATCGGCGGCATGCTGGGCGGGACGGTGGGTCTGCTGGGCCAGGCGTTGTGGCCCGCGGTGGTGACCCAGCCCGGGGCCTACGTGCTGGTGGGCATGGCCGGCTATTGCGCGGCGGTGGTCAAGAACCCGCTGGGGGCCATGTTCCTGGTGGCCGAGATGAGCCAGTCCCATGGTCTGTTGCCTCCCCTGATGCTGGTCTCGGTCATCGCCATGCTGCTCAACCGGGGGCCGGGGCTTTTCCAGCGCCAAGTGCGCAACAAGTTCGCCTCGCCCGCCCACCGCGACGAGCTGACGGTGGACGTGCTGCGCGGGATGACCGTCTCCCAGGTCTTCCAGCCCGACCAGGCCTACGTCAAGCTGCGCTCCGACACCCGCTTCGCCGAGCTGCGCTCGGTCATCGCCGCCAGCCGGCAATACGTCTTCCCGGTGGTGGACGAGGGCCAGCGCCTGATCGGGGTGTTGCCGCTCAAGAATGTGCGCAACGTGATGTTCGAGGATTCCCTTGGCGACCTGGTGGTGGTGGGCGAGTTGGCCGCGCCGCCGGTGAGCCTGACCCTGGACCAGGATCTCAACAGCGCCCTGGTGACCTTCCTGCAGTCGGGCTACAACCAGATTCCGGTGGTGGAATCCCAGGATGGCGGCCAGCGGTTGTTGGGCATGCTCAGCCACGAGGATGTCATCGCCGCCTACCACGCCGAGGTCAGCCGCCGCACCCAGGCCGAATAGCCCGGCCGCCTCCGACACCATCGCCGCCCGGGCGGGCTGTCACCCAGAAGACGCGCCCCCTCTCCATATTCCGTTTGCCACCGCCAGCCAGGATGCTATCCTGGGAATGATCCGCCCCACCAAGCCCTGATGGGAGGGAACCAAGTTGTTCGAAGCCTTTTTCCGACCCCGGCAGGTGGCGGTGATCGGCGCCTCCAGCCAGCCCGGCAAGGTCGGCTACGACGTGCTCTACAACCTGGTCAGACGCGGCTACGGCGGCCAGGTCTTTCCCGTCAACCCCAACGCCGACACCATCCTGGACACCCCGGTGGTCAAGCAGATCGGCCAACTGCCCCCGGGCCTGGACCTGGCGGTGGTGGCGGTCAAGGCCAAGCTGGTGCCCCAGGCGGTGCGCGAGCTGGCGGCCATCGGAACCCAGGCGGTGGTGGTGGTCTCGGCCGGTTTCAAGGAGGTCGGCGGCCGCGGCCGCGAACTGGAGAACGAGCTGAAGCAGGTGGTGCGAGACAGCCCGGGCCTGCGCCTGATCGGTCCCAACTGCATCGGCGTCATGGACACCACCAGCAACTTGAACGCCAGTTTCGCCGGGACCATGCCCCGGCCCGGCCGCCTGGGCTTCTTCTCCCAGTCCGGGGCCATGGGCCTGGCCATCCTGGACTGGTCGCTGGACAACAACATCGGGTTTTCCAAGTTCATCAGCCTGGGCAACAAGGTGGACGTCACCGAGGTCGAGATCCTGGAGCTGATGGCCGCCGACCCGGAGACCAAGGTCATCCTGGGCTATTTGGAGGCGGTGGAGGACGGCCGGCGATTCATGCGGGTGGCCCGGGAGGTAACCCGGGTCAAGCCGGTGGTGCTGGTGAAAAGCGGGGTCACCAGCGCCGGAGCCCGGGCGGCCAGCAGCCACACCGGGGCCCTGGCCGGGGCCGACGCGGCCTACGACGCCGCCTTCCGTCAGTGCGGGGTCTTAAGGGTCCACACCATGCGCCAGCTCTTTGGCCTGGCCACCGCCCTGGCCCACCAATCCCTGCCCAGCGGTCCGGGGCTGGCCATCTTGACCAACAGCGGCGGCCCGGGCATCATCTGCGCCGACGCGGCCGAGGGCCACGGCCTGCACCTGGCGGTGCTGCGGCCGGAGGTGGCCGACGAGCTGCGCGGTTTTCTGCCAGCCATCGCCAGCGTCTACAACCCGGTGGACATCACCGGCGGCGCGCCGGCCGAGCTTTACCGCCGCTCCCTGGAGGTGATCCAGGACGACCCAGGGGTCAACGCCACGGTGGTGATCATGACCCCCACCGCCACCCTGAAGGCCGAGGACGTGGCCCGGGAGCTGACCCAAGCCTCGATCAGCAACAAGCCGGTTTTCACCGTGATGATGGGCTCCCACTCGGTGCACCAGGGGCGCGATCTCTGCATGCGCCACGGCCTGCCCACCTACGAGTTCCCCGAGGACGCGGTGGCCGCCCTGGCCGGCATGCTGGATTACCAACGATGGCGCACCCAGAAGCCGCGTGAGCCCGAGTTGGTGTCGGGCGACAAAAACAAGGTGGCGGCCATCATCGCCGCCGCCCGCCGGCAGGGCCGGCGCAACCTGGGCGAGACCGAGGCCCGGGAGTGCTTCGCCGCCTATGGGGTGCCGGTGGCCCGCTCCCTGCCCGCGGCCACCAGCGAGGAGGCGGTGGCCGCCGCCCGCGAGCTGGGCCTGCCGGTGGTGATGAAGATCGACTCGCCGGCCATCAGCCACAAGAGCGACGTGGGCGGGGTGATGGTGGGCCTGGCCAGCCAGGGGGCGGTGGCCGAGGCCTTCCACGAGATGACCAGCCGCATCCGCCGGGTGCAGCCCGACGCCTGGGTGCGGGGGGTGCTGGTGCAGGAGATGGTCCGGGGCGGCCGCGAGACCATCGTGGGGTTGTCGCGCGATCCCCAGTTCGGGCCACTTTTGATGTTCGGCCTGGGCGGCATTTACGTCGAGGTGCTCAAGGACGTCTCCTTCCGGGTGGCCCCCATCGCCCGGGTGGAGGCCGAGGAGATGATCCGGGGCATCCGCTCCTTCGCCCTGCTGCGCGGGGTCCGCGGCGAGTCCCCGGCCGATCTCGCCGCCCTGGCCGGAGTGTTGGTGGCCATTTCCAGCCTGGCCCACGACTTCCCGGACATCGCCGAGGCCGACATCAACCCGCTCCTGGTCCTGCCCCGCGGCCAGGGGGCGGTGGCCGTGGACGCCCGAATCGCCCTGACTCCGGCGAAGGGAGAGTGAAACCATGCAGATCGTGTACGTGGGCTCCACTGCCGGCCATTCCGGCAAAAACCTGCTCTGCCTGGGCCTGGGCCGGCGGCTTCAAGACGACGCCGTGCCCTTCGCCTTCAGCAAGCCCTACGGCGGCAATCCTTACAAGGTCAACGAGACCTACACCGATTCCGACGCCTGGCTGATCAACGAGACCCTGGGCTTAAGCCAAAGCCCGGAGCAGTGCTGCCCGGTGGTGCGCACCCAGGACCTGGTGGCCCACTCCCTGCGCCACCAGGCCGGCGACCTGATGAGCGTCATCCTCGCCACCTGCCATGATCTGGGCCAGGGCAAGGACCTGCTCTTGCTGGCGGGTGGAGGCACCCTGGCCTCGGGCGCCACCTGCGGCATCAGCGGCTACCAAGTGGCCGAGCGCCTGGAAGCGAAGGTGGTGCTGGTGGACCGCTACGAGAACGACTTCTACCTGGACCATCTGCTGCACGCCCGTGACTGCCTGGGCGAACGGCTGTTGGGGGTGGTGATCAACTCCCTGGACCAGGAGATGAACGCCGCCCTGGAGGAGACGGTCCTGCCCTACCTGGAGCAGGAGGGGATCATGGTCTTCGGACGGCTGCCCCGGGACCAGATCCTGGGCGCCCTGGCGGTGGCCGACCTGGTGGAGATGCTGGGCGGCAAGCTTCTCAGCGGGGCCAAATTCAGCGACCGCCTGGCCACCCGCTTCTTCATCGGGGCCATGCAGGTGCGTCACGCCTCCAAGTTCTTCGGCGGAGTCCACGACTTCGCCTGCATAGTGGGCGGCGACCGGCCGGACATGCAACTGGCGGCCATCGAGGGCGGCGCCGCCTGCCTGATTCTGACCGGCAACCTCTATCCCAGCGAGATCATCCTGAGCCGAGCCGAAGAGTACGAGGTGCCGGTGCTGGTGGTGCGCGACGACACCTTCAGCGTGGCCCGCCGGTTGGAGCGTCTGCGCGAGGCCGCCCCCCTGCGCGCGGGGGCCAAGGTCGAGCGCGGCATCCAGCTGGTGCTGGAAGGGGTGGAATGGCCCCGGCTCTACGCGGCCCTGGGGCTCGAGGGCTAAGGCCGCTCATTCGGACAGGGACTGACGCTTGGCGATGGCCTCGCCCAACTGGCGCTCCTCGCGGGCCAGGTCCATCAACCCCATGGACTCCAGCAGGCTGGCCATCTCCTCGCGCACCCACAATTGGCGGGGGGCGAGGCTCACCGCGTGACGGCCCTGGCTCAGACCGTCCTCCATGCGCCCCGCTTCCACCTGCAGCCGGGCCATGGCGAAGAAGATCTCCGGCGAGCGGTCGTTCATGTGCACCGCTTTGCGCAGGCATTCCATGGCCTCCTGGCGCTTGCCCTGGGCGTGGCGCACCAGTCCCATGATGTAGTGACAGCGCCAGTCGCCGCCGTAGATGGGCAAAAGCTTCTCCACCCGCGCCATGGCCTTCTTGACCTGACCGCTTTTCAGCAACACCCCCACCAGGCCCAGTTCGGTCTCGATGTGCTCCGGGTTGGCCTTGGCGGTTTCAATTTGCTTGGCCAGTTGGGAGTGCCAGATAGCCTGTTCGCTGTTTCCGGTCTGCGAATAGGCCTTGGCCAGTAGGTTTTGCGCCTTGAGGTCGGTGGCGTCCAGTTCCACCGCCTGGACCAGGGTTTCCAGCGCCTCCTGGGCCTGGCCCTCCGCCAACAGCAACTCCCCCCGCAGGGCGAACAGGCCGGGAATGCCTGGGTTGGTGGCCAGGGCCTTGTCCACCAGGGGCAGGGCCTGGGCCCGCCGTCCCACCACGGCCAATTGGTAGATGGCCTTTTCCAACTCCTCGGGATCGCCGGGGTTCTTGTCCACCGCCCGTAGGGCCCGGGCCAGGTTGGCGACTTTGGCCGCATCCACCTGCTTGCCCATGGCGCGCAGGTTGAAGGTCTGCTGCTCGTAGAGGTCCGGGGCCAACGGCTCCAGCGCCAGGCCCTGGTCCAATACCTCCAGGGCCCGCCTGAACTGGTTGTTGTAGCGCAACACCACCGCCGCCAAGCGGATGACCTCGGGATTGCGGGGAGCATGGCGCAGGGCGGCCTCGGCATGGGGCAAGGCCCCCTGGTAGTTGCCGGTTTCGTGGAATTCGCGGGCCAGGCGCAGGTGGGACTCGATGTCGTCGGGCTTCTTGCGCAGAGTTTGCAGGGCGGTTACGATGGCCTGTTGCTTGCGGGCCTCATCGGCCAGGCCCATCTCCTGAAAGAGCTCGGCCAGGCCCTGATAGCCATCCACCAGCTCGGGCCATTGGTTCACCAGGCCGCGATACACACTCAACGCGGCGCTGAAGCGCCTAGCGTGCAAGAGCCGCCGTCCCTCCAGCAACATGGCCTTCTGGCGCGAGCCGGTCAGCAGCGTCCAAAGGCTTATCAACCAAGTCATCCTACCGAAAGCCTCCGCAGGTATTTCACCCGCCATGATATACCAATGTCCTAAGGATTGCAGCCGAACTCATGCCTTCCCCTCCCGCTATTGCCCCGCAACCGGGACGGTAATATCATGAGAGTCTTGAACCGGGAGGCGGGGCATGGTGGAGTTGGCGGTGGCGGTGGTGCCGGCGGCGGGCAGCGGCGCGCGCATGCAAGCGGGCGAGCCCAAGCAGTTCCTGCCCCTGGCCGGCCTGCCGATCTTGACCCGCACCCTGTTGGCCCTGGAGGCTGCGCCGGCGGTGGATCTGGTGGTGGTGGCGGCCGCTCCCGGGCTGGAGGAGGAGACCCGGGCCCGTTGCGTCGCGCCCTTCGGCTTGACCAAGGTGGCGCGGGTGGTGACCGGCGGGGCCCGGCGCCAGGACAGCGTCGCCGCCGGGGCGCGAGCCGCGGCCGAGCTCGGCGCGACCTGGCTGGTGGTGCAC
>JAIWNN010000063.1 GCA_020216805.1 Desulfarculus sp.
CGCTGGAGCCGTCGGCGTTGAAGAAATGCCAACGAAAATCCACCCGCCCCAGGCGGGGGTCAACTCTATCCGAGGGCTCGAGGATAATCAAGCCGTCGGCCCCCACCGACCGCCCCCGGGCGCAGAGCCCCTGGGCCAGGGCCGGCATCAGCTCCGGGGGGAGGCCGGCGACGCGGTTGTCGATCAGCACGAAGTCGTTGCCGCTGCCGTTCATCTTGGCGAACTTCAGGCCGTGCAGGGCCTGGAGGGCCTGGAGCTTGCTGGTCATCTCACATCCATTCCGGCAGGCGCTCGCCCCGGACCAGGTCCTCCAGGGTCTCCCGCGCCCGGATCACGCTGAATCGGTCGCCGTGAACCAGGACCTCGGCCGCCCGGGGCCGGGAGTTGTAGTTGCTGCTCATGGCGAAGCCATAGGCCCCGGCGCTCATCACCGCCAGCAGGTCCCCGCGCCGGAAGGGCGGCAGCTCGCGGTCCCGGGCCAGGTAGTCGCCGGTCTCGCAGATGGGTCCCACCACGTCGGCCACCACCGGCTCCACCCCCGGCTGCTGGCGCACCGGCCAGATGGCGTGGTAGGAGTCGTAGAAGCTTGGCCGGATCAGGTCGTTCATGGCCCCGTCCACGATGACGAAGCGCTTGACCGGGGTCTGCTTGGTGTAGTGGACCTGGCACAGCAGCAGACCGGCGTTGCCCACCAGCACCCGCCCCGGCTCCAGCACCAGGCGCATGTCCAGCCGGCGCACCCGCTCGGCCAAGGCCGCGGCGTACTGGTCCGGTCCCGGCGGGTTCTCCTGGGCGTAGGTGATGCCCAGCCCGCCGCCCAGATCCAACAGCTCCAGCTTGATCCCGGCCGCCCGCAGGCGCTCCACCAGCACCGCGACCCGCTCCAGGGCGTCGGCGAAGGGCCGCACGTCGGTGAGCTGGCTGCCGATGTGGCAGCTCACGCCCTTGATCTCCAGGTTGGGCATCCCGGCCAGCACCTGGTACTGGGCGAAGGCCAGCTCCACGTCCAGGCCGAACTTATTCTTGGCCAGGCCGGTGGTGATCTTGGGATGGGTCTGGGCGTCCACGTCCGGATTGACCCGGAAGCTGACCGGGGCCTTTTTGCCCAGGTTGCCGGCCACCCGGTCCAGAACCTGCATCTCCTCGATGCTCTCCAGGTTGAACATCAGGATGCCGGCCTTCAGGGCGGCCTCCATCTCGGCTTCGGTCTTGCCCACCCCGGAATAGACGATGCGCCCCGGGTCCACCCCGGCGGCGATGGCCCGCCAGAGCTCGCCGCCGCTGACGATGTCCGCCCCGCCGCCCAGGCCGGCGAACAGCGCCATGATGGCCCGGCTGGTGTTGGCCTTGACCGCGTAGCAGACCAAGGCATCCAGCCCGGCGAAGGCCTGGCTGAAAGCCAGGAAATGCCGGGTCAAGGTGGCCTGCGAGTAGACATAAGCCGGGGTTCCCACCTGGCGCGCGATCTGGCGCAGGTTGACCTCCTCCGCGTGCAACTCACTGTCCTTGTATGCGAAATGATGCATGATTTGCGCTGCGTCGTCCCGTGGGGTTAGGGTTGCTGCTTCACTTCCACCGCCGGGCTGGGCTGACTGAGGTTGCCGGCCTCGTCCACGGCCAGGACGCGGTAGTGGTAGACCGAGCCCAGCTTGACCGCCTTGTCCACGAAGGTGTTCTCCGCCAAGGGGTTGGCGTTCAAGCGGGTGAAGGGGCCGGCCTTGACCGTGGCCCGCTCCACGAAATAGCCGGCGGTGTCCGGCTCCGGGCTGGGGGTGAAGCGCAGATAGATGCCATCGGGAAAGCTGGCCCCCACCAGGCCGCTGGGCGGGCTGGGCGCGGTCTGGTCCAGGGCGCTGGCCGAGACCCAGGGGCCGGGCTGACCTTCCACCAGCGAGCCGTTGATCTCGCGCACCGCCGCCACCCGGTAGCGGTAGAGCTGTCCCACGGTCAGGCTCTTGTCCACCAGCTCGGGCTTGGTCAGGGGGCGCTCGTTGAGAGCTCGTTCGCCGTCCGGGCCCTTGCGGTAGAGGATGTAGCCGGGGGGCTCGGGGGCCTGGCGGCCGTCGGCCAGCGAAACCACCGGTTGCCAGGTCAGACGGACCTGGCCGTCGCCCTCTAGAATCTTCAGGCCCGTCGGCGCCTGGGGAGGCGTGGCCCGCACCGCGCGGGCGTAGCCGGACTCCCTGCCCGCCCGGCCGCGGGCGTCCACCAATTGCACTCGGTAGACCGCGGTCATGTCCATGGGGGCCTGGCGGTCCAGGTAGGTGAACTTGCCGGCCTCGCCCGGCTTGAGCTGGCTGGCCACGTCCAACACCCGGTAGTCGCGCAGGCGGGGCGGACACGGCGGGCACTCGGGGTCGCCGGTGATGGGCAGGTAGCCATAGTACAGGCGGGCCTCGCGGATGAAAAAGTTGGGGTTTTCCTCCCCCGGCACGCTGAAGCTCAGCTCCACCCCCTCGGCCACCGCCCGGGCCTTGAGGTCCGCCACCGGCATGGGCGCCACCATGGTGGAGGCCAGAGGCGGCGACTTGACCCCGCAGCCGGGCAGGCCGGCCGCCACGATCACCAGGGCCACCAGAACCAGACCCCGCAGGGCCGCCCACATCATCAGCTTTCCGGCCATAAGCGCTTCCTCGCCAGGTTGAGGGCCGCCCGCACGTTCTCCCCGGCGGTCCCGCCGGGGCTGATGCGGCGATCAATGGCGTGCTCGGCCTCGAGCACGGGGAACACGTCTTGTTCTATCACAGATGACAGCGACTTGTACTCATCAAGGGTCAGTTCTTCCAAAGTGCGGCCGCTCTGCTCGGCCAGCCGCACCGCCCGGCCGGCGATCTCATGGGCCTGGCGGAAGGGCACCCCCTTGGCGGCCAGATAATCGGCCAGCTCGGTGGCGTTCAAGAAGCCCTCTTTGACCGCCTGGGCCATGGCCTCCTCGCGCACCGTGGCTCCGGCCAGCATCGGGGCCAGCACCCTCAGGCAGTCCAACACCGTCTGGACCGCGTCGAAGACCGGCTCCTTGTCCTCCTGCAGGTCCTTGTTGTAGGCCAGGGGCAGGCCCTTGAGCACCGTCAGCAGGGCCACCAGGTCGCCCAGCACCCGCCCGGTCTTGCCCCGGATCAGCTCGGCCGCGTCGGGGTTCTTCTTCTGGGGCATGATGGAACTGCCGGTGGTGAAGGCGTCGGACAGGCGGATGAAGCCGAATTCGCTGGTGGACCAGAGGACCAGCTCCTCGGCCAGGCGCGACAGATGCACCTGGCACAGGGCCAGGACGAACAAGAGCTCGGCCGCGAAGTCGCGGTCGCTCACCGCGTCCAGGGAGTTGCCGCAAGCCCCGCCGGAGAAGCCCAGGTCCTGGGCCACCGCGAAGGGATCGATGGGATGGGTGGTGCCGGCCAGGGCCGCCGCGCCCAGGGGCAGCACCGCCGTCCGGCGGTAGCAGTCGGCCAGGCGCTCGCGGTCGCGCCAGGCCATTTCCACGTAGGCCAGCAGATGGTGGGCGAAAAGGATCGGCTGGGCGCGTTGGAGGTGGGTGTAGCCCGGCATGATGGCCCCGACGTGGGCCTGGCCCAGCTCCACCAGGGCCCGCTGATACTCCAGCAGGGCCTGGTCCAGGTCGCGGCAGGCCTGCATCACCCACAGCCGCAGGTCGGTGGCCACCTGGTCGTTGCGGCTGCGGGCGGTGTGCAGCCGGCCGGCGGCCTCGCCGATCAGCTCCCGGAGCCGCGCCTCCACGTGGGTGTGGATGTCCTCCAACGACACCCGCCACTTTATCTCCCCGGCCTCGATCTCCTGCTTGACCTGGTCCAGGCCCTGGATGATGGCGACCGCGTCGTCCAGGCTCAGGATGCCCTGGCGGGCCAGCATGGCGGCGTGGGCCTGGCTGGCCCGGATGTCTTGGGCGTATAGCCGGCGGTCAAAGAAGATGGAGGCGTTGATCCGCTCCATCAACTCGTGGGTGGGCTCCGTGAACCGCCCGCCCCACTGCTTTTGGCTGGCTTGGTCGCTCATGACCCCCGTCCGAACCTAGTCGGCCTGGCCCTGGCGGGAGCGCAGGGCGTGGCGGATGCGCAGACGCAGGCCGTTCAGGCGGATGAAGCCGGTGGCGTCGGCCTGGTTGTAGACGGTGTCGGCCTCGAAAGTGGCGATGTCGGGCCGGTAGAGGCTGTTGGGCGAGCGCCGGCCCAGGACGATGACGTTGCCCTTGTAGAGCTTCAGGCGCACCGAGCCCGAGACCGGGGCCTGGGCCTGGTCCATGAAGGACTGCAACAGCTCCATCTCCGGCGAGAACCAGTAGCCGTAGTAGACCAGTTCGCTGTACTGGGGCACCAGGTTGTCGCGCAGGCGCAGCACCTCGCGGTCCAGGCAGAGCGACTCCAGGGCCAGGTGGGCCTGGCGCAGAATGGCGCCGCCCGGGGTCTCGTAGACCCCGCGGCTCTTCATGCCCACGTAGCGGTTCTCCACCATGTCCACCCGGCCGATGCCGTGGCGGCCTCCCAGCTCGTTGAGGCGGGCCAACAGCTTGGCCGGGGAGAGCGGCTCGCCGTCGATGGCCACCGGATCGCCGTGCTCGAAGTCGATGACGATCTGCTCCGGCTTGTCCGGGGCGGCTTCGGGCGAGACGCTGAGCACGAACATCTCCTCCGGCGGGTTGGCCCAGGGGTCCTCCAGGATGCCGCCCTCGAAGGAGATGTGCAGCAGGTTGCGGTCGCTGGACCAAGGCCGGGCCTTGGTCACCGGCACCGGGATGCCGTGCTTCTCGGCGTAGGCGATGAGCATCTCGCGAGAGTTCAAGTCCCACTCCCGCCAGGGGGCCACGATCTTCAGGTCCGGCGCCAACGCCTGGAAGGTCAGTTCGAAGCGCACCTGGTCGTTGCCCTTGCCGGTGGCTCCATGGGCCACCGCCTGGGCGCCCTCCAGCCTGGCCACCTCCACCTGGCGCTTGGCGATCAACGGACGGGCCAGGCTGGTGCCCAGGAGATACTGGGATTCGTAGATGGCCCCGGCCCGGAAGGCGGGGAAGACGTAGTCGCGCACGAACTCCTCGCGCAGGTCGTCGATGTAGACCGCGCAAGCCCCGGTCTTCATGGCCTTTTCCCGCACCGGGGCCAGCTCCTCGCCCTGGCCCAGGTCGGCGCAGAAGGCCACCACCTCGCAGCGGTAGTTCTCCTTGAGCCAAGTCAGGATCACGCTGGTGTCCAGGCCGCCGGAGTAGGCCAGCACTATCTTGTCGATCTTCTTGTCGCTCATCGCTCTTCGTCCAGCCAAGGGAAAATGGTCGTGGAAGGAAAACCATCGACAGGGGCGTCACCCCACCCAGGCGGGATCCCCTGCGCTCACCGCTTTCGTAGGGACGGGGGTTATCCCCGCCCGTCTTGTTTTCCGCGCCGCCAGCGGGCGGGGATGGACCCCGCTCCTAAACCGGGATAAGGATATCCCATGCCGAACCCGATTCATCCTTCGGTCTTCCGTGATTCTCGCAGATGAATTCGGGAGATCGCTCCGTCGCCAGGCTCCTCGCAATGACGGTTGTTACTTGGATTTTAGCGCGCTTATTCGTAGGGGCGGGGTTGATCCCCGGCCTTCTTGTCTTTCCGCACGGCCCGCAGCCCCGCTCCCAAGTCCGGCGGGGATTGCTGGCGGCCGCCCCCTAGCCCACCAGGGCCTCCAGGATGGCCTTCTGCATGTGCAGGCGGTTCTCGGCCTGACGCCAAACCTGGGCCTGGGGTCCTTCCAGGACCTCCTCGCTGATCTCCTCCCCGCGATGGGCGGGAAGACAGTGTAACACCATGGCATCTTTGGCCGCCAAAGACAAGAGCTTGGCGTCCAGGGTGTAGCCGCCGAAGAGCCTGCGCCGCCGGTCGGCGTCGTCCTCCTGGCCCATGGAGGCCCAGACGTCGGTGTTGACCACGTCCGCCCCGGCGATGGCCTGACGGGGGTCGTCGGTCAGCAGCACCTCGGCCCCCCGCGCCTGGGCGTGGGCCAGGATCTCGGGGTCGGGCCGGAAGCCCTCCGGGCAGGCCAGGCGCAGGCCCAGGCCCAGCTTGGCCGCCGCCTCCAGCCAGGAGTGGGCCATGTTGTTGCCGTCGCCCAGCCAGCAGTAGGTCAGGCCCTCCAGCCGACCCTTGACCTCGGTCACCGTCAGCAAATCGCTCAGCACCTGGCAGGGATGGTAGCGGTCGGTCAGGGCGTTGACTACCGGGATGGAGCCGTAGCGGGCCAGCTCGGTCACAACCTCCTGGCCGAAGGTGCGCACCACCAGCGCGTCCACGTAGCGGCTCAGGACCCGGGCGGTGTCCTTCAGGGGTTCGGAGCGCCCCAACTGGCTGTCGCGGTTGGTCATGAAGATGGTGCGCCCGCCCAGTTGGGCCACCCCCACCTCGAAGGAGACCCGGGTGCGGGTGGAGGCCTTCTCGAAGATCAGCGCCACCACCTTGTCGGTCAGGGGCCGGGGGCGGGTTCCCGCCCGCCAGCCAGCCTTGAGCTCCGCCGCCCGGGCCACCAGGCCCCGGACCTCCTCCGGACTCAGGTCCCGGATGGTCAACAGATGCTTGGTGTTGAGTCTCATGGCTATCCTCACTCCCGGGGCGGGGCGGCCAGCACCTCGGTCAAGGCCGCGCTGAGGGCGTCGATCTCCTGGGCGGTCACGATCAAAGGCGGCAGGAAGCGCAGCACCTTCTCCTGAGTGCAGTTGACCACGAAGCCCAGCTCCAGCAGCCGCTTGACCAGGGGCGTGCCGGGCAGGCTCAGCTCCAGGCCCAGCATCATGCCCAGGCCCCGCACCGCTACGACCACCTCCGGGAAACGCCCGGCCAGTTCATTCAGCTTATTCAGGAAATAGGCGCCGGTCTCCCGAACCAGTTCCAGGAACATCGGCGCGGTCAGGGTCTCCAGCACCACCGCGGCCGCGGCCATCACCACCGGGCCGGCCCCGAAGGTGGTGGCGTGGCTGCCGGGGTGGAAGAGGTCGGCCACCTCCTCCCGGGCCAGCACCGCCCCGGCCGGCAGGCCGTTGGCCAGGGCCTTGGCCAGGGTCATCACGTCCGGGGTGACCCCGAAGCCCTGGTGGGCGAAGAGCTGGCCGGTGCGGCCCAGGCCGGTCTGGATCTCGTCGAAGATCAGCAGCGCGCCGTGCTGGTCGCAGAGCTCCCGCAGGCCGGCCAAAAAACCGGCCGGGGGGATCACCACCCCGCCCTCGCCCAGCACCGGCTCGCAGAGCACCGCGCAGACCCGGTCGTCGAAGACGGCCTTGACCGCCTCCAGGTCGCCGAAGGGAACCCGCCGGAATTCCTGCACCAGGGGATCGTAGCCCACCTGGACCTTGTTCTGGCCGGTGGCCGAGAGGGTGGCCAGGGTGCGGCCGTGGAAGGAGTTCTCCATCACGATCACCGCGTGGGCCCCCTTTAGCCGCTCCTTGCCCCACAGCCGGGCCAGCTTCAAGGCCCCCTCGTTGGCCTCCGCCCCGGAATTGCAGAAGAAAACCCGGTCCGCGAAGCAGTTTTCCACCAACAACTGGGCCACCCGGGCCTGGGGCTCGGTGTAATAAAGATTGGATACGTGGATCAGGCGCTTGGCCTGCCGGCAGATGGCCTCGGCCACCCCGGGATGGGCGTGGCCCAGGTTGCAGACCGCGATCCCGGCCAGGAAGTCCAGATAGGTCCGGCCCTGGTCGTCGGTCAACTGGCAGCCCGAGCCGTCCACGAAAGTCACCGGGGTCCGGCCGTAGGTGTTCATCACCATCCGGTCGATCATCCGCGCCGCTGTCTCGCTCATGATAGCGCTCCTTAACGGGATAGGGATTCAGCCGGGGGAACCCTTCTCCGCCCTCCTCGTCATTGCGAGGAGCGACAGCGACGAAGCAATCCCCCGGACCCCCTCCTAAAAGGCCGAAAGTGGCGATTTCGGCGAAGTAATTCTGGTCAAGCTAGCGGCGTGCGGTCGTCGGCCGTGGGGGCGGACGATGCCCACCCCCCAGCCCGCCTTCCGCGCCCAACCCGGCGCGGCGGTCAATGGCGATGGCCACGGATCGGTCATGCCTGGGACCTCCAATCGGAGCGGAACACGGTGCCCACGCCCTGATCGGTGAAGATTTCCAGAAGCAACGCGTTGGGCACCCGGCCGTCGATGATGTGGGCCCGCTCCACCCCGGCCTCCAGGGCCTCCAGGCAGCAGCTCACCTTGGGGATCATGCCGCCCTTGATGATGCCCACCTCCATCAGCTCGCCCACCTGGGGCGGGGTCAGCTCCTGGATCAGGTTGCCCTGGCCGTCCAGCACCCCCCGGGTGTCGGTCAGCAGAATCAGCTTGCTGGCCCGCAGGCCGGCGGCGATGGCCGCCGCCACCAGGTCGGCGTTGATGTTCAGCGACTCGCCCTCCGGCCCCACCCCCACCGGGGCGATGACCGGGATGAACTGGCCGTGCTCCAGGGTGCGCAGCACCTGGGGGTCCACCTTCTCCGGCTCGCCCACCAGGCCGATGTCCACGATCTCCGGCGGCTGGTTGCCGGCCGCGCCCCGGGCCAATTGCATCCGGCTGGCCCGCAGCAGGTTGCCGTCGTGGCCCGAGAGCCCCACCGCCCGGCCGCCGTGGTGGTTGATCAGCGAGACGATGGAGGTGTTGACCTGGCCCAGGAGCACCATCTGCACCACGTCCATGATCTCCGGCGTGGTCACCCGCATGCCGTCCACGAACTCGCTGGCGATGTTCAGCTCCTTGAGCAGACGGTTGATCTGGGGGCCGCCGCCGTGCACGATCACCGGGTAGATGCCCACCGTGCGCAGCAGGATGACGTTGAGCGCGAACGAGCGCTTCAGGTCGTCGTCCACCATGGCGTGGCCGCCGTACTTGATGACCACGGTCTGCCCCTGGAAGGAGCGCATGTAGGGCAGCGCCTCGATCAGCGTCTGGGCGCGCAGATTGGCCTGGTCGGTCATGGCGTCAACATCCCGGAGTTTGGTGAACACGGGGCCTCTTGGTCAGCCCGGCCCCCCGACGGATCGCGTCTCGTCTTTCTTTGTAGGGGCGGGGTATATCCCCGCCCCCACGAAGACCAAAAGACGTTCAAACCAAACTGTTGCCTGTTCTCTCCCCTCGCCCTGGATCCACGGCTCGGGGGCTACAGGATATACCGGCTCAAATCGTTGTCCTGGGCGATGTCCATCAGCTTCAGGCGCACGTAGTTGGCATCGATGTTCAGCTCCACGCCCACCATGTCCGGGGCCTCGAAGGAGACCTCCTCCAACAGGCGCTCCATCACCGTGTGCAGCCGCCGGGCCCCGATGTTCTCGGTGGACTCGTTGACCCGGGTGGCGATCTCGGCCAGGGCCCGGATGGCCTCGGGCTGGAATTTCAGCGTCACCCCCTCGGTGGCCAGCAGCGCGGTGTATTGGGTGACCAGGGCGTTCTCCGGCTCGGTCAGAATGCGCACGAAGTCCTCGGCGGTCAGCGCGGTCAGCTCGACCCGGATCGGGAAGCGACCCTGCAATTCCGGGATCAGGTCGCTGGGCTTGCAGACATGGAAGGCCCCGGCGGCGATGAACAGGATGTGGTCGGTCTTGATCATGCCGTGCTTGGTGGTGACCGTGGAGCCCTCCACCAGGGGCAGCAGGTCGCGCTGCACGCCCTCGCGCGAGACATCCGGCCCCCGGCCGCTCATCTCCCGGCCGGCGATCTTGTCGATCTCGTCCAGGAAGATGATTCCCTCCTGCTCCACCTTGGCCAGGGCCTCCTGGACCACCCGGTCCATGTCGATCAGTCGGGCCGCCTCCTCGTTGACCAGCATCTCCAGGGCCTCTGGCACCTTGACCTTGCGGCGCTTGGTTTTTTTGGGCAGGATGCCGCCCAGCATGTCGCGCAGGCTGGAGTCCAGATCCTCCATGCCCCCGGCGCTGAAGATCTCCACCATGGGCAGGTTTTGCTGAGCCTCCACCTCCAGCTCCACGTAGCGCTCGGCCAGCTTGCCCTCGTGCAACAGCTTGCGCAGCTTGGCCCGGGTGGGGTTGGG
>JAIWNN010000064.1 GCA_020216805.1 Desulfarculus sp.
GGGCAAGGGCGGCGGCGGGGTGCTCAAACATCGCTATTCTCCCCAGGCAAATCGGCCAGGATTTGCGCCATCAGGTCTTCGGCCCGCCGGCCATGGCTGCCGGGCCAGTAGATCTTGCCGCAGGCCGGGCAGCGGGTGAAGCCCTCGGCCGTCTCCCGGACGAAATCCGGCACCAGGCCCACGGTTTCATCCCGCGCCAGGGGTCGCACCAATTCGTTGCAGGCCAGGCAGCGGCTGAAGCGCGCGGCCGGGTCGGGGCGTAGATCGAGCTCGCTCAGCACCTGGCGCAGTTGCTCGGGCCAATGGTCGGAGCGGATGAACAGCACCCCGGGACGGCCGGCCAGGGCCCGGCGGCGGGTGAGCAGCACCGTCTGGGGCGGTGCGGCCGGCGGCAGGCGGGGGACCAGGCCGGTGTCCAGGCCCAAGAGGCGCAGCCAAGTGACCAGACGCCCCAGGGTGGGCTCGGCCACCAGCCGGATCACGGCAACTCCTGGACCTCCACCCCGGGCGGCAGCACCGGCTCGAAGCGGGCCGGGTCCAGGCCGGGGGGGTTGATGGTCAGGCGGTCGTTGGCCAGGGTCAATTCGCGTCCCTCGCCGGCCATGAGCAGCATCCGGCGGGGGAAGCGCCCGGCCGGCAGGCTCACGAAGTCGCTGAAGTTGGCGCTGATCTCTCCGCCGTCGCGGTCGTTGATCCAGGATTGAAAGACCGAGTAATCGCCGGGGCTGAAGATCACCCCCTGCTTGAACCCCGCGTCGTCGCTCAGGTTCAGCACCGCCTGCCCGGGGACCGAGGAGGCGAAGACCTGGCCGCCCTCGGCCGGCAGCAGCGGGATGGAGCCGCTCAGCAAAGTGTAGATCTCGGCCGGGGTGAGCAGCAGGCCCAGGAAGCGGGAGAGGTTGGCCCGGCTGGCCGGCCCCAGGTAGCCCTTGCCCTCGCCGTAGTTGAGCACCGCCAGGCGGGTGCCGTCGCAGATCAGAAGCAGGGCCGGCTTGCCGAAGGGGCCGTCGATCTCGGCCCGCAGGCGGTCGGGGTATTGGCCCAGGATGCGATGTTCGCCGGCAACCTCGCCACCTGGCCCCTTGGCCACGATCTCTCCCAGCAGGCTGAAGCTCTTCACCGCCTGACGCCGCGCCTCCAGACGATCACGGACCTGGTCCGCCCCGGGTAGGACGCCGACCATCGCGGGCGGGGGCAAGACGGCGCAGCCGGTCAGCAGCCAAGCCATGACGGCCGCGAGCATCAACCGGCCCAACCGGCGGCGGGCGAAACGGTGATCCACGGAACTCACCTCGCCTTCAGGCGGCTCTTGGCTTCCTTGAGTTTGGCGCGCAGCTCGGCGGGCTTGGCGGGCTTGCGGGCCAGGGCCTTCTCGTAGGCCCCGACCGCCTCGCCGTAGCGCTTGGTGGCCAGGGCCGCGTCGCCCAAATGCTCGTAGATCACCGGATCGGGTTCGCCGCTGGCCACCGCCTTTTGCAGGTAGGTGTAGGCCTGTTCGAACTGGCCTCGTTTATAGTAGACCCAACCCAGGCTGTCCAGGATGTAGCCGCTGAAGGGTTCCACCGCCAGGGCGCGGCGGATCAGGCGTTCGGCCTCGCCCAGGTCGCCGTCCTCCTCCACCAGGGTGTAGCCGATGTAGTTCAGGGCCCGGGCGTGGCGGTCGTTGAGCTCCACCGCCTTGCGCATCTGGGCGATGCCGGCCTTGCGCTGACCGCTCCGGTCCAGCACCACCCCCAGGCGGAAGTGGGTCTCGGCGTTGTTGGGCTCCAGCTTGATGGCCTGGCGCAACAGGACCTCGGCCTCCTTGAACTGTTCGCCAGCCTCCAGGAGGGCGGCCTGAGCCACCAGGATGTCCACCTCGTTGGGCTTGACCCGTCCGGCCTGCCTGAGCACCTCCATGGCTTGCTGACGACGGCCGGATTTTTCGAGAATCTCGGCCTGATGCAGGCGGGAATCCACGAAGAGCTCGGCCTCGGCCGGAATGGCCGCCAGCACGGCCAGGGCCTCCTCGGCCTTGCCATCCTCCTGGAGACTGACGCCCAGGTAGTAGCGGGCGCGGTGGTTCTCGGGGTCGTCGTTCAGGATGGCCCGGAACTCCTCGCTGGCCTGGCCATAGCGCCCCAGCTCGAAATAGACCAGGCCGATCTTGATCCGCACCTCGTTGTCGTTGCGCGACAGACCCTTGAGCACCGCGAACTGATCCAGGGCCTCCTGGTAGCGGCCGGTGCGCAGGTAGAGCCGGCCCAGCAGGTCGTGGGCGGCGCCGGATTCGGGGTTGCGGCGCAGGATCTCCAGGTAGGCTTCTTCGGCCTTGTCGTGGTTGCGCTGCAGCTCATAAATCTTGGCCAACTCGAACAGGGCGGCCACGAACTGGGGAGAGGACTGGATGGCGGCCTGGAAATGCTTCTCGGCGGTCTTCAAGCGCTTCTGCTGGGCCAGGACCTGACCATAGTAGTAGTGGGCCAACGCCAGGTCTGGCCGGCGGGCCAGGAGCGCCTCCAGAACCTGGCCAGCCTCGCGCAGGCGGCCGTCCTCCAGATAAAGCGAACCCAGGAAAAGCGAGGCTTCCTCGTGCTCTGGCTCCAGCTTCAGCACCTTCTCGTAGGCCGCGATGGCCTTGGATAGGTTCTTGCGGTTGGCCTGGATGCCGCCCACCAGGATCCAGGCGTTGATCAGGTCCGGGCTGAGGCGGGTGGCCTCCTCGGCCTCGGTCAGGGCCTCGTCCAGCTTGCCCTGACCCAGGTGCAGCCGGGCCAGCTCCAGACGCAGGAAGCCGCTGGCGGGATCCTGTTTGATGGCTTGTTGGAAGAATTCCTCCGCGCCTTGGGCGTCTCCGGCCCAGGCCCGGCGCTCCCCGGCCGCGAACAGGGCCATGGCGTCCAAGGGTTGGCCCGCCGCCGCCGTCGGGGGGGGTGGGGGCGGTGGAGGGGGCGCGGCACCCGGGCGGGCGACGCAACCGGATACCAACGCCAGGCAAATCAGGACGCAGGCCAGGGTCAGGAGCCCCGCGCCGACGCGGACCCCGGGGGTGGGAGCTGAAGCTGTCATCACGTCGTCTGTCGCCAGGAAGTGGTGTTGCGCATTATCCCCGCCGTAGCCCGTGTCCGCCACTGGCGGGCCCTGCCAGGCCCCCGCCCTCCGCCGTTCGGCCCCGCCGACGGCCCCGGGTCGCCGTCGCTTCGCCCCCGGCTCCCGGCACCGTCCCGGGTTGGCGACAAGTCTACCTCTTTTTTGGCCAATCCGCCCTACTCCAGCCCGACCATGCCCGCGAACTGCTCGTCAAAGTCGTCGATCTTGCCGCGCATGTATTGGTGCAGCTTGGCCAACAGGCGCTCCTGGATCTGGCGGATGCGCTCGCGGCTGATGCCGTGGGCCTCGCCCAACTCGCTCAGGGTCAGGGGGGAGTCGGAGAGCAGGCGCCGGTCCAGAATGTCGCGCTCCTTGTCGTCCAGGGTGTCGCGGAAGGCCATCAGCTCCTGGTGGAAAAGGCCGCGCAATTCGTCCTCGGCCAACACGTCCTCGGCGCTGGGGTGTTCGTCGGGCATAAAGCTCTGGTGGGGTTCGTCGGAGTTCTCGCGCACCGGGGCGTCCAGAGACAGCTCCCAGGAATCCAGGCGCTGGTCCATGTCCACCACTTCCTGCTCGCTCACCCCCAGGCGGTCGCTCAGAAGCTTGGCTCCGGGGGTGATGCCCATGGCGCGCAGTTTTTCCTTTTCCCTCCGCAGGTTATAAAAAAGCTTGCGCTGGGCCTGGGTGGTGCCCAGGCGCACCAGGCGCCAGTTGTCCATGATGAACTTGAGGATGTAGGCCTTGATCCAGAACGAGGCGTAATAAGAGAACTTGATGCCCCGGAAGGGATCGAATTTTTTGACCGCCTGCACCAGGCCCACGTTGCCCTCCTGGATCAGGTCCAGCAGGTTGCGCATCCAGTAGCGCTGGTGCTCCATGGCGATCTTGACCACCAGCCGCAGGTTGGCGGTGACCAGCTGGGCCGCCGCCTGGGGGTCGCCGCTCTCGGCGTAGCGCCGGGAAAGCTCTTCCTCTTCCTCGCGGCTGAGCAGGGGATATTGGCGCACCTCCCAGAGGTAGCGTTGAAGGGTGTCCACCGTAGCCGGGGGGGGAGCGCCCTGGGATTGGTCCCAGGCGGGCGGGATCTCCTCCAGCAGCGGATCCAGCCCCTCGTCATCGACCAGGCCCAAGGCGTCGTCGTCCAGCTCCAGGGCCGAGGCGAGATCGCCTTCCGTCTCGGGGTCCAGGATCTCCGGCTCCAGGGTCTCGTTTGCCAAAAGATCACCGTCCTCGGGCGGCTCCGAGCCACCTCCGGTGGCGGGAATGACCGACGGATCGTTCTTCCCCGTGGGTTTTGGAGCTTGGCGTCTGGCCATCGAACCTCTGCGACCAGCGGGGTGCAGACCCACCCCGGTTGCCGGATGATCCCAGGTTGGCGACTCGGCCCCGCACGCGGGGACGTGCTACAATGGGCCAAGATGACCGGACCCGCCGGGACCGGCGGCCAGGCCCCGACGTCGCCGGCGCGGCGAAGCCAACTCGTCGTTTGACCACCTGGTTTTGAGCATACTAGGCCCTTTCGCGGCCGGCAAGGGATAATCAATGCCCGCCTCGTGCATCCTGGAGCCCCCGCCGCCCCCCGGCTTCCGCCGCCTGCGCCTGGCCCAGTCCTGGGGTTGGCAGCACCTCCTGGCCGGGGGGGACGGTCCGCCCTTGTTCTTGATTCACGGCCTGGGCGGCAGTCACCGGGATTTCCTGTCCCTGCTGCCCCACCTGGGCCGGCACTTCACCTGCCTGGTCCCGGACCTGCCCGGATTTGGCCTCTCGGCCAAGCCGGACGCCAGCTACCGCACGGATTTCTTTTGTCAAACCCTGGTGGAGTTGACCGAGGCCCTGGGGGTTGATCGGGCGGACTGGGTAGGGCACTCCATGGGCGGGCAGATCGTCCTCTGGCTGGCCGCCAGCCGACCGGAGCGGGTGGGTCGGGTGGCGGCCATCGGCCCGGCCGGGGGGCACCACCGACGGCAGCCAGCGCAGAGATGCCTGCTTTGGCTGTTGACCAACGGCGACCGCTTCCGTTTTTTCCATCCCCGCTTGTTGGACCTGGGCCTTTCCCATGTCTTCGGCCAACCCTATTTCGGCCCCGACACTTGGCCGGGCATGGCCGAGGTCCGACGCTACGCCCATGCCTTTTGGAGCACCCCCGAGCGCCCCCGGTTGGAGCGGGCCCTGATCCGCTCGGCGAAGGGGGTGCTGGATCACTCCCTGCTGGACCGGCTGGGCGGCCTGGCCCGCCCGGTGCTCCTGGTGGAGGGCCAGGGCGACCGGGTGATCCCGGCCCGCCAGACCGCCGACCTTTGGGGCGCCCTGCCACCGGGCAACCAGCGGGTGAGCCTGCCCGGCGGACACATGCCGCCCTATCTGGAGCCGGAAGGCTTGACCCAGGTGTTGTTAGCCTTTCTGCGGCAGAACGTTGACACCGGCCGGCACGGGGGTTATACCACTGACAATCCCTAGTCCGGCCGCCAGGGTCGGCGCTCTCAAACAAACCAGCACCCCAGGGGTGGTCGCCGCGGCAATCGCCGGTGGCTCCCCTCGCGGGCCGCGTCCCCGCCGGCGGTTCGCACCCAACCCGCCTCCCCCGCTTGGAGGACCGCCGTGGAGCCCCGGCTGGAGCAAAAACTCGGCGAGTTGGAGCCGCTCCTGGAGCAAGGCGAGAACCAGGCCATCCTCGCCGCCATCGCCGGGGTGCATCCCGCCGACCTAGCCCATTTGATCGAGGCCCTGGACGAGGACGGGAAGCGCCGGCTTTTCGCGTTGCTGGAGCCCGGTTACGCCGCCGAAGTCCTGATCGAGCTCTCGGCCTTCTCCCGCGACCAGGTCCTGCAGGGCATCCAGACCCCCCGTCTGGCCGCCATCGTCGACGACCTGCCCAGCGACGACGCCACCGACATCATCGCCGACCTGCCGGCCGAACAGGCCCGGGAGGTGCTGGAAAGCATCGACCGCGAGGACTCGGCCGAGGTCCGCCAACTGCTGCAATATCCCGAGGACAGCGCCGGCGGCATCATGCAGTTGGAGCTGGTCTCGGCGATGGCCAACCAAACCGTGGCCGAGGTCATTGAGGCCATCCGGCAAAAGCGCGACGAGGTGGGCGAGCTGCACAACGTCTACGTGGTGGACCGCGACAACCGCTTGATGGGCATCGTGCCCCTGTCCAGCCTGATCCTGGCCGACCCCGGCGCCGTGATCCGGCGGGTGATGCTGCCCTTAAAGCTGGTGGTACGGGCCGACGAGGACCAGGAGACGGTGGCCCAAGCCTTCCGGCGCTACGACGTGGTCAGCGCGCCGGTGGTGGACGACCAGGGGCGGCTGCTGGGCCGCATCACCATCGACGACGTGGTGGACGTCCTGGAGGAGGAGGCCAGCGAGGACTTCATGCGCCTGGCCGGCTCCTCCGAGGAGTACATGTTCTACAGCGACGAGATCTTCAGGATCAGCCGCCTGCGCTTGCCCTGGCTGTTGACCAACCTCATCGGCGGGCTGATCACCGGGGTGTTGCTCTGGTTCTTCCAGGGCACCCTGACCGACGCCATCTTCCTGGTCACCTTCATCCCGGTGATCACCGGCATGGGCGGCAACGTGGGCATCCAGTCCTCCACCATCATGGTGCGCGGCTTCGCCCTGGGGCGCATCACCCTGGGCGGCATCTGGCCGGTCTTGTGGAAGGAATTGCGGGTGGCCCTGGTGATGGGCCTGGCCTGCGGCCTGGTGGTGGGATTGGTGGCCCATATCTGGCACGGCAAGGCCATGCTGGGGGTGGTGGTGGGGCTGGCCATGGTCAGCGGCTTCTCGGTGGCCGCCCTGATGGGCACCCTGGCCCCGGCGCTGTTCAAGCGCCTGAAGATCGACCCGGCCATCAGCGCCGGCCCCTTCGTCACCACCGCCAACGACATCGTCGGCATCCTGATATACTTTTCCTTCGCCACCCTGTTCTACCGCTTCCTGGTCAGCTAGGGCCGCCCCTCCCCCCGGCCGCCCGGCGCCAGGCCTGGAGGTCCGGCTTGGAGCCCCGCCGGTTGCACGCCCTGCTCCTGCGCTGCCGCCCCCTGGGCGAGAGTGACCTGATGCTGGATTTCTTCAGCCGGGAGCTGGGGCGGATCACCGCCCTCGCCAAGGGGGCCAAGCGCTCCAAACGCAGATTTTTCGGGCTGTTGGAAATCGGCCACCACCTGGAGATCGAGGTGGAGCCCGGCCGGCGGGGCGATCTCTGGCTGCTGATGTCCGCGCGGCTGCTCGATCCCCACCTGGGCCTGCGCCAGGACTGGCGGAAGCTCTTGTTGGCCGGGCCGGTGCTGGAGCTCTTGCTGCGGGCCAGCGCCCCCCACGATCCCCAGCCCGGGGCCCTGGCCCTGGCCCTGGACACCCTGGCCCGGCTGGAGCGCGGCCGGGGGGCCTCGGAGTCGGCCGCCGCCCTGGCGGTCTTCTTGATGCGCCTCTTGAGCGAGCTGGGCTTCGCCCTGCGCCTGGATTGTTGCCTGCACTGCGGCAAACCCGCGGCCCAGATCGGCGAGCCCCGCCTGAGCCTGGACGGCGGCCTGGTCTGCCCGGCCTGCCCGCCGGGGCGCAAGGCCATTGCCGCCCCGCCGGGCCTGGTGGCCTTTTTGCGCGCGGCCCAGACCATGGAGCCGGCGGCCCTGGGCCGCCTGCGCCTCTCCCCGGCCCTGGCCCGTCCCGGCCTGGCCTATCTGGCCGATTTCTGGCGCGAGATCAGCGGCCACGACCTGCCGGCCCTGGGCCTGGCCATCGGCCTGGAGGGCTGAGTTCACCCTCGCCACTGGATTTTACCCTCCGCCATTTTCTGCTATTCTAGACAACTTCAAAACCCAGTCCTTGGAGGCCCTGGTGAGCGCCAGCCAATCCGCCAACCGTCAGATCCTCATGGGCAACGAGGCCATCGGCCGCGGCCTGGTGGAGGCCGGGGTGCGGTTCATGACCGCCTATCCCGGCACCCCCAGCAGCGAGATCCTGCCCGCGGTGGTGCGTTTCGCGCCCGAGGCCGACCCTCCCGCCTATTGCGAGTGGTCGGTCAACGAGAAGGTGGCCCTGGAGACCGCCCTGGCCGCGGCCTACACCGGTCAGCGCAGCGCCTGCGCCATGAAGCAGGTGGGGCTCAACGTGGCCCTGGACCCGGTGATGAGCGCGGCCTACATCGGGGTCATCGGCGGCATGATCATCATCAGCGCCGACGACCCCGGCCCCCACTCCAGCCAGACCGAGCAGGACAGCCGCCTGCTGGCTCACTTCGCCAAGCTGCCGGTGCTGGACCCCGAGAGCCCGGCCCAGGCCAAGGAGCTGGTTTCCCTGGCCTTCGAGCTCAGCGAGCAGTACGAGATCCCGGTGATGCTGCGTCCGGTGCTGCGGGTCTGCCACGCCCGCCAGGAGATCGACTTCCTGGCCCCCAAGGTTCCGGACCGGCCGGTGAGCTTCCCCCGCGATCCCTTCCGCTGGGCCGCCATCCCCAAGATGCGCCTGGCCCTGCACCACAAGCTCAACGCCAAGCTCAACGCCATGGCCGCCCAGATGGCCGACGACCCCCGCTTGGTGCTCTGGCGGCGGCGTCCGACCGGGCGGAAGGCCCGCCTGGGCGTCCTGGCCAGCGGCGCGGCGGCGGCCATCGCCCGCGACGTGCTCGCCGAGCTGGGCCTGCCGGTGGCGGAGGGGCCGGTGCCCTTCCTGCAGCTGGCCGCGCCCTATCCCCTGCCGGGGGAGCCGGTGCGCCAGCTCATGGCCGCCTGCGCGCGGGTGCTGGTGCTGGAGGAGACCGAGCCGGTGCTGGAGCTCTTGGCCCCCCAGCGCGAGCGCCTCCTGGGCCGCTATTCGGGCCATGTGCCCATGGCCGGCGAGCTGACCCCGGACACGCTCTACGAGATCATCGAAAAGGCCCTGAAGCAGAGCCGGGTGCGGGTGCCCCGGCCCCGGGGCCGGCTGATCGAGGTTCCGGACCAGGCCCCGCCCCGGCGGCCCAACCTCTGCCCGGGCTGCGCCCACCGCAGCGTGTTCTTCGCCCTGCGGCGCTATTTCCCGGAGGGCGTCTACCCCGGCGACATCGGCTGCTACACCCTGGGCATGAACCAAGGCGCGGTGGATACCTGCCACGACATGGGGGCCAGCGTCACCTTCGCCGCCGCCCTGTCGCGGGTGCACCAGCTGGCCGGCCAGCCCCGGCCGGTGATCGCCACCATCGGCGACAGCACCTTCTATCACTCCGGCGCGCCGGGCCTAATCAACGCGGTCTACAACGGCCACCGTTTCGTGCTCCTGATCCTGGACAACGAGACCACCAGCATGACCGGCATGCAGCCCACCCCGGAGAACGGCCTGACCGCCGACGGCCACCCCGGCCGGGCAGTGGACCTGGTGGGCCTGGTGCGGGGCTGCGGGGTGGAGCAGGTGGAGGAGGTGGAGGCCTACGACCGGGCGGCCCTGGCCAAGACCCTGCGCCGGGCCTGGCGGCATTGCCAGAAACCCGAGGGCGGGGTGGCGGTGGTGGTGGCCCGCCACGCCTGCGTGGCCCACAACAAGGCCCAGGCCATCGCCGCGCCGATCCGGGTTGCAATGACCGGCCCGGCCGAGCCCCGGCCGCCGGTCTTCTCGCCCCAAGCCCAGGCCTGCTCCGACTGCGGGCGCTGCGTGGCCATCTGCCCGACCAAGGCCCTGACCCGGGTGGGCAAGGCCGAGATCCAGGTGGACGCCGGCAAATGCGTCTCTTGCCGGCTCTGCGCCGAGGTCTGCCCCACCGGGACCATGGTCCTGGAGCCGGCCGGCGGCTGCACCGGCTGCGGGGTCTGCCTGGAGTGGTTCGCCTGCCCGGCGCTAAAACGCGGGGCCGATGGGCGGGTGGAGATCGACCGCGACTGGTGCGTGGATTGCGGCCAGTGCCTGGGAGTCTGCGCCCAGGGGGCCTTGGTGGCGGCGGAGGTGCGAGCATGAGCCAGCAGCAAACGGCCGGCTGGCAGGCGGTGGTGGCCGGGGTGGGCGGCCAGGGGGTGATCTTCGTCACCCGGATGCTGGCGGCCCTGGCCCAGGACGCCGGCCGGCGGGTGTTGATCAGCGAGGTCCACGGTATGGCCCAGCGCGGCGGCTCGGTGGTCAGCCACCTGAAGCTGGGCGATTTCTCCGGCCCCCTGGTGGCCCTGGGCCGGGCCGACCTGGTGCTCTCCCTGGACCCGGGCGAGGCGGTGCGCAACCTGCAATACCTGGCCCAGGGGTCCTGCCTGGTGGTCAACGCCGCCGGGCCGGAGTTCCTCTCGGACCAGGCCCGCCGGGCGCTGAAACGGCGCCAGGTGCGCCTGGTGACCGCCGACGCCGCTGGCGTGGCCCGCCGGGCGGGCTGGCCCAAGGGCGCCAACCTGGCCCTGCTGGCGGTG
>JAIWNN010000155.1 GCA_020216805.1 Desulfarculus sp.
GCGGGCAGCAGCTCCGGCCCGGGCAGCACCCGATCCACCAAACCCAGCGCCTGGCAGCGCTCCGGGCTAAGGGGCCGGCCCAGGTAGAGGTCCTCGCCGGCGCGCATGAGCCCCACCAGGCGGGGCAGGCGCCAGGTCACCCCGGCCGCCGGGACCAGGCCGATGGCCAAAAAACCCGGCACGATCTTGGCGTGCTCGGCCGCCAGCACCAGGTCGCTGGCCAGCATCCAGGCCAGACCCGCGCCCGAGGCCGCCCCGCCCACCGCCGCGATCACCGGCTGGGGCATGCCGGTCAGGGCCCAGATCACCCGGCTGACCCACTTGGTGTAGGTCTCGAAGACCGGCGCGGCCCCCCCACCGGGATGTTCGGCCAGATAGGCGTGGGCCGCCACCAGGTTGCCCCCGCCGCTGAAGACCCCCCCCGCGCCGGTCAGCACCACCGCGCGGCAGCCCGAGTCCAGGGCCAGGGTCTCCAGGGCCCCGGCCAGGCGCGGGCCCAGGTTCTCGTCCATGGCGTTGGCCATGGCCGGGTTGTCCATCGTCACCAGGGCCACCGGCCCCTGGCGCTCGACGGTCACGTAGTTAGGCGTCATGGTCCTCTCCTGGGCCGGGTGGGGCCCAAAAAAACCCGGCCCCTGGCTGGTCCA
Source organism: Desulfarculus sp. (assembly GCA_020216805.1). Classification (GTDB taxonomy): domain Bacteria; phylum Desulfobacterota; class Desulfarculia; order Desulfarculales; family Desulfarculaceae; genus JACRDC01. Next base: position 648 of record JAIWNN010000155.1, read on the forward strand.
GGTTGCCACGGGACCAGGCTTGATGGCAAGCTGGAGGAAACCAATTCCAGCCCAACGGATGCGTCGGCCCATCCTCGCGCAAGGCGCTCCGAGGGGAGAACACCCATGCCCGACTCACGGGTCTTGACCCGGGTGCGCCATCTGCTGGAGCGCGACCAGATCTCCAGCCGCGACCGGCCCGTCCCCGAGGTCAATGAAACCAGGAGCCAGGAGGTCTACCGCCTCTACCGGCTCTACGCCGCGGTCTCCCGCGAGTTGGGCGAGGCCGCCACCCGGCCGGAGATGGTGGTGCGGGCCGAGCGGCGGGACGGCGGTCTGCTGTTGACCATCGCCGATCCCCGGGTCAACTATCGCCGCCAAAGCCTGGCCCCGCCCCCGCTGGACGCCTATTTCATCCGCCTGCTGGAGCGGCTGGGTTTGCCCGGTCCGGCCTGAAAAACCCGTAACCTCCGGTCAACGCTTTATGATAATTTAATCTTGCGCGGCCTTGGGACGGGCGGCGCGGTGTCGAGACTCGCAGAAGAAAAGGACGCGAGGGGGATGAACATCTACGTCGGCAACTTACCCTACAGCCTTGATGACGATCAGCTGCGCGAACTGTTCGCCCAGGAGGGCCAGGTGCGTTCGGCCCGCGTGATCAAGGACCGCGAGACCGGCAACTCCCGGGGGTTCGGTTTCGTGGACATGCCCTCCCAGGAGGAGGGCGAGGCAGCCATCTCCCGCCTCAACGGCTATTCCCTGGGCGGACGCAAGCTGACCGTCAACGAGGCCAAGCCCCGCGAGGGCGGCGGCCCGGGACGGGGCGGCGACCGCAGCGGACGTCCTCCCCGCCCGCGCAACTATTAGGACCAACCACAGCCATCCAGCGCCAGGGGCTCGGAAGCTTCCGGGCCCCTGGTTGTGACAGGTTATGCCCATTCCCCCCGCGCAAGACCCCCACGAACCCTTGCCAGTGGTGGACGACCAGGACCGCCCCCTGGGCCTGGCCCCCCGCTGGCGGGTCCATCGCGACGGCCTGCGCCACCGCGCGGCCCATGTCCTGCTCTTCGATTCCGCCGGCCGGGTCTACCTGCAACAGCGCTCGGCGGCCAAGGACACCCACCCCGGCAAGTGGACCAGCTCGGCCAGCGGCCACGTGGACCCCGGCGAGGAATACCACCAGACCGCCCGGCGCGAGCTGCGTGAAGAGTTGGGTCTGGACCTGGAGCCGGCGTCGGCCGGCATGCTCCCCGCCAGCCCGGCCACCGAGAACGAATTCACCGCGGTCTACTATCTGGTCAGCGACCGCGAACCCCGGCCCAATCCGGTGGAGATCGCCGCCGGACGTTTCTTCACCCGAGCCGAGGCCCTCTCCCTGGCCGCCGACCCCGCCCAGGGGGTGCCGGCCCTGGCTTCGGTGCTGGCCCTGGGCTGGGCCGCCCTGGATCGGGGGGAGCCGGCGGATCAAGACTGAGGCCGCGAGAGGACGGGGGTCGAATCGGAGCGAAGCCGGGGACAGGGCGGGCTGGCTGGTGGCGCGGGCTGGCCGGGGGTGCGGGGTCGCCGGGGAGGGCGGCTAGAAACCGAAGGTGAACTGAAGGCCCATCACCCATTCGTTGCCGGCGGTTCGTCCCAGTTCGGGGTTCTCGCTGTAGTAGTAGCTCACTTCCGGGCGCAGGCCCAGGTTGGGCGACAACTGGTAGGGCATCGCCATGAAGGCGGCCCAACGGCCGTAGGTCTGGTAGCTGGTGTTGGGGGCGCCGACGAGTTCGCGCATGGCCATCACCGGACCGGGACTGGCCACCTGCCAGGCGTAGGAGTCGCCGGAGGTGGCGGCGTGCCCGCGTTGATAGCCGCCGCCCAGGTCCAGGCCCAGGCTGGAGTCCGGCCGCCAGCGCAGGGCCAGGTATCCGCCCGGCTCCTCGCCCTCCGGCAGCCCCGCCTCGCGGTGGGGGGTTTCCCGGGTGGAGTCCTGGCCCACCCCCAGGTCGCGATCCAGCGTCCCCACCGAGAAGGTGACCGGCAGATGCGGCAACTGGAAGATCTGGTTGGCCGGCTTCTCCTTGGTCGGGGTCGGGGGAGCCGCCGCCGGGGCGGGGCCGGCCTTGAACTCGAAGCCGGGGTCGGGCAGGGGCACGCTGCGGTTGAGGTCGGTGCGCAGGAGGAAGGTCGGGTTGGGCTCGGGCAGGACGCTGGCTGGCGGGCGGGACCCCTTGGCTCCCGGGGCCTGTTGGGGATCGGGCGGGGTCCAGTGCAACACCGGCGCGGCGGCCAGGAGGTCGAGGCCGGGCAGGACGATCGCCTCCGGTCGCGGCGCAGCGCCATCGCCCGCCAGGGGCTGGGCCCACGCGCCGCTCCCCCCGGCCCACAAGGCCAGGGTGATCACCATGATCGACACCCGGAAACGCACCTGCCAGCTTCTCCCGCCCCGCATGCCATTGCGGAGCACTTAAACCTTACACCATTATCGCGGACCCTGGGGAGTTTTTTTCGGCCTGGGCTTGGCGAAACGGTTAAATTTCGGGGGCGGCGGCCCCCCCGCCCTGCTATATCAAAAAGGACCAACGCAGGGGCGCGTCCGCGCGCCTTTCCCAAATCCCCACCCAGGGCAAGGAGACGAAAGATGTTGGATTGCCGAGGGTTGGCCTGCCCCCAGCCGGTGTTGAAGACCAAGGAGATCCTGGAACGCCAGGCCCCCGGGCAGGTGGAGGTGCTGGTGGACAACGCCGCCGCCAGCCAGAACGTCAGCCGCTTCCTGGGCAGCCAGGGCTATCGGACCCAGGTGACTGCCCAAGGGACTGACTTCCTGGTCAGCGGCCAGAAGGATCCCAGCCTGGCGGTCAGCCCCGCACCGCCCGTGGGGACCATGACCTGCGCCACCGGCGAGGGCCGCACCCTGGTCTTCGTGCGCGCCGCCACCCTGGGCCGGGGCGACGACGCCCTGGGCGCGGGCCTGATGAAGAACTTCCTGCTCACCCTCAAGGAGATGGGCCCGTCCCTGTGGCGGATCCTGTTCCTCAACGGCGGGGTCAAGCTCTGCTGCCAGGGCTCGGAAAGCCTGGATACCCTGCGCGAGCTGGCGGCCGCCGGGGTCAGCATCCTGGTCTGCGGCACCTGTCTGAACCACTTCGGGCTTCTGGAGCAGAAGCAGGTGGGCGAGACCACCAACATGCTGGACATCGTCACCAGCCTCCAGGTGGCCGACAAGGTGATCACGGTCTAGCCCCGGCCCTGCCGCCATATCCAGGGGTAGGAATAGGCTCTTCCTTGTTATATTTAAAATAACAATACTATTGAGTACTTTTTATCATTGCTAGCTATATATTGGGGTACCCGTCCCCTCCCGCCGAACTGCTCTCGCCCTGTTAGCAAGCGCATTTCCCGTTGAAGAGTACCGTACAGTCGTATTATACTTGAGCTCAAATGAACTTATAGAGATGATGGCAATGGAAGAATTGTTGGACATCCCACGGTACTCAGTGCCGTTTGCAGCGAGGCTGGTCGGCCTAAGCAGCAGGCGTGTGTCCAGATGGCTAATGGGATATCATCGTAAATCAAGCGATAGCACGAGGAAGAACTTTGTCCCACCCTTGGTTCAGAGGCAGGCATCAGCCATGGATGGCTATGCATCATTCCTAGATTTAATTGACTTGTTATACATTAAAGCGTTTTTAAATAATTCTCTGAGCATCAAATTTCTTCACGGTGCACTTAGCGAAGCAAGGGAATTATTAAATACAAACCATTTCGCCCATAAACGGTTCTACATAGACGGGAAAAGGCTTTACCTCGAAATCAAGGATGACGACAAACACCCGCTTCTCGTTCAGCTTCTTTCAAAAGGCCAGCAAGGCTTCGGGAAAATTATCCCGCAAATCGCACAACAAATAGTGTTTGATGAAATATCAGGCTATGCTCTAAAATGGTATCCAAGCATTAATGATAGGTCGATAGTGATCAACCCAAGCCAGTCTTTCGGGCTTCCATCAATTGAAAAGCGAGGGATAACCACAAAAAGCGTTTATACGCTTTACCGAGCGGAAAAAAATAATATTAATATTGTATGTTCATGGTTTGAAATTACAAAGGCAGAAGCAGAGTCGGCGATCAGGTACCAATTAAGTATAAGCAAGGCGGCATGACTTTTTTCTTTGATAATAACTTTGACCCAAAGTTTGTCAGAGGCCTGAAATTATTTAGACAAGATGTCATGCACCTTCAGGATAAATTTCCCGCTGGTGCTCCAGACAAAGAGTGGTTAAAATTTGTTGGAGAAAATGGTCTACTATTAATAACACAAGATCAACGCTTACTGGTGAACATTGCTGAATATCAAGCATTTATAAAATATAAGGTTGGCGCATTTATATTGCCGCAAGGAGAGGCCATCAACTCGTGCAAAATTATTCAAGCAATAATTAAAAATTGGCCGGAAATAAAACGTCAAGCTCAAAAACATAAGCCTCCCTTTGCTTGCTGGATTCCATTGCGTGGAAACACTTTCAAGCGTATTCCTCTTGATCCGCCTAAAAAAAAGAAGGCACCTTAGCCATTTTGCGAAAAGCCACAACAGGCCAACGCGATTAAATACTTCAACCCAACTAAGGCCGGGGCATCCGTGGACGCCCCGGCCTTTCTGGTCGGGCAAGACGCCGCCGAAGCCGGCTACGGCTGGCGGTAGAAGTCGATGGTGCGCTTGAGTCCGTCCTCCAGCCCGGTGGTGGCCTCCCAGCCGATGACCCGCTTGATGCGGCTCACGTCCGGGATGCGGCGGGGGATGTCCTCGTAGGACTTGCCGAAAACCTCCAGGTGGGGCTTGAAGACCAGCTCGTTGGCGAACCCGCCCACCCGCTTCATGGTCTGGGCCAGCTCCAGGATGCTGGTCTCGCGGTCGGAGCCGATGTTGAAGCACTGGCCCAGGGCGGCGTCGTTGAGGGCCAGCTCCACCACCGCCTGGGTGGCGTCCTCGATGAAGGTGAAGCAGCGGGTCTGCCGGCCGTCGCCATGCACCACCACCGGCTCGCCCTTCAGGAACTTCTCCAAGAAGATGGGGATCACCCGGCCCTGGCCCAGGTCGTCGCAGCGGGGTCCGTAGACGTTGAAGAAGCGCATGATGACGAACGGCAGGTTCTCCTGCTGGCCGTAGGCGTGGCAGTAGTGCTCGATCAGGGCCTTGCCGGTGGAGTAGCACCAGCGGTTGATGCTGGGCGGCCCCAGGACCCGGTCCGCCTCTTCGTTCCAGGGCACCTTGGGGTTCTTGCCCAAGACCTCGCTGGTGCTGGCGAAGACGAACTTCACCCCCCGGCGCGAGCAGTGGTCGAGAAGGCCCAGGGAGCCCTTGAGATTGACGTTGAGCACGTTCAACGGCTCGGTGACATAACGCTTGGGGTCGGCGATGGCCGCCAGGTGGATGCAGATGTCGGCCTGGTCCACCAGGCGCTCCACCACGTCCTTGACCAGGATGGAGTCCTGCACGAACTTGAAGCGGCCGCTATCGAACAGGTGTTCGACCTTCAGCGAAGGGCCGTTGTCCAGGGCCATCACCTCGTGGCCGCGCTGAATCAGGTATTCGCAGACGTAGGAGCCGATGGAGCCGGCCCCGCCCGTCACCAACACGCGTTTCATTTTTTCTCCTCGCGTATTTGGTTTTCGGCCGCGCTAATCGCGCCAGGCGTGAAAGGTCAGCCAGGCGGCCGTCTGGCGCGCCCCCAGGCGCGACCAGGCCCGGATCACCGCCTGCTGGCTGACCTTGGTGCGCACCCGCGCCCGGGTGACCCCGGCCCCGAACAGCCAGGATAAGCCGTGGGCCAGGAGCAGATTATACAGCCCCGCGCCGCGCCGGGCCGGTGTCACCGCGTTGAGCACCACCCAGGCCGGGTCGTCCGCCCCCTCCCCCAGCCTCAGGGTGATGAAACCCGCCACTTCCGCCCCGGCGGCCAGCACCAGCACCTGGCTGGCCTGGGGGCCGCCCAGGGAGTTGGCCAGCCATTGGCGGTACAGCTCCGGGCAGCCGGGGCGCAGGCGGGGGTCCATGGCGAAGCGGTCGCCATAGGCCTCCAGGTCGCAGAAGCTTTGCCCGGCCAGGTCCAAGAGCGCCGGCCGGTCGGCCTCTCGCCAGGGGCGCAGGGTCATTCCAGCCGGAGGCGCGGGGACCGGCAACGTCCGGGTCAGGTCCAGCTCCCAGTCCACGCTGACGTCCATCAGGCGGAACCCGGCCCCCTCGGCGGCCTGGGCCGCCAGGAGGTCCCGGGCCGGCAGGCGCAGGTAGAGCCCCTCCCGCCCCGCCGCCCAGGCTTGTTGCAGCACCGCCGTCACCAGCGCCCGGCCCTGGGCCTGGGCGTCTCCGCCCGGCCAGGAGGCGGCGTGGGCCAGCCAGGCCAGGCGGCCCAAGGGACGGCCGAAGACGGCGCTGTCGAACTCCAGGGGCTCCCAGGCGGCGAGCCAGGTCCAGGCCCCGTCGTCGCCCTCCCAGGCCGCGCCGCCAGCCGCGCCGGCGAGACCAGCCAGGGCCGACTCCACCGGCGCGTCGC
>JAIWNN010000065.1 GCA_020216805.1 Desulfarculus sp.
GGCGTGGCCGGAGCCACCATCCTGGGCGATGGACGGGTCAGCCTGATCCTGGACATCCACGGACTGACCAAACTGGCCTTCGCCTCCTAGATAAGGAGCGCGCGGTCAATCCATGGGGTGATATGGGCGAATTCGACGACATCATTCCCGAGTACCTGACCGAATCCCGCGAGTTGCTCGAAACGGTGGAGGCGGGTTTCCTGGCGCTGGAAAGCGGCACCGCCGACGAGGAAACCGTGCACACGGTCTTCCGGGCCATCCACTCCATCAAGGGTGGGGCCGGTTTTGTCGGCCTGACCAAGATCGAGCGCCTGGCCCACAAAATGGAAGACCTGCTCAACCTGATCCGCAATCACGACCTCAGCCCCACGCCTCCAGTCACTGACGCGCTGCTGCAGTCCTTCGACGTGCTGACCACGCTGTTCGAGCGAGTGGATGAGCACGACGCCATCGACATCGACGGCCCCTTGCGGGCGCTGGTGGCGGCCTTGGAGGCCGGGGTGGACAATGGCCTGCGCTCCCAGGTCCAGCAGGTGGGGTCCAGCCGGCCCGATTCCGGCCTGCCGGATTTCGAGGTCAGCGAGTACACCCTGGCCAACAAGCTCAAGCAAGGCAATGTCTTCTTCATCCGCCTGGCGATGGACCAGATCGAATCCCGGGGCGTCACCCCCATCCAGTTGGTCAACGAGTTGCTCTCCATGGGCGAAATCCTGGACTGCCGAGTCGACCTGCCGGGGGTGGGCGATCCATCCACCTACGAGGTGCGCCAGGTCTGCTTCAACGTGTTATACGCCACCGTCCTGGAGGCCGACCTGCTGGCCTCCGCCCTCGGCCTGTCCGAGGAAGCGATCCGTTTGTTGTCAGGGGGTGATTTTGGTCTGAAACCGGCCGCGCCCGCCGGCGAGGAGATTCCGGAGCCCAAACCGCTCCCCGCCGCTGCGCCCGCCGCGGTCAGGCCCCCAGCCAAGCCAGCCAGCGCCGAGCCCAGCCCGGCGGCCCCGCCCCCCGCCCGCCAGGAGGCCACGGCGCCGGAGCCGGCGCCAGCCGTCCAGCCCAGCAAGGGTGGTGAATACCTCACCTTCAACCTGGGTCGCGAGACCTATGGCGTGGACATCCTCTGCGTGCAGGAAATCATCGGCCTGCCCCGCCTGACCCGGCTGCCGCGCTCTCCGGAGCACGTGCTGGGGGTCATGAACCTGCGCGGCATGGTGGTTCCGGTTCTGGACATGCGCCAGATGCTCCACCTAGCCCCCCGCGAGGGCGAAGAGCCGGTGGCGGTGGTGCTGATGGTGGGCCAGAAGATCATGGCCGCGGTGGTGGACGCGGTCAGCGAGGTGGTCCAGATCAAGGAGGAGCAGGTCCAGGACGCGCCCGATTTCGCGGGGCCGGTGCGGCGGGACTACGTCAGGGGTTTGTGCCGGCACGAGCGGGAGATGATCATCCTGCTGGAACTGGACCGTCTGTTGATGCCGGAGGCCTTGGGCTATGCCGCCTAAGAGAAGCGAAGTTTTCGCCGACCCAACCTCGCCCCCACCCGGCCAACTGACTATCGGCGACGCCGAATTCGACGCCATTCGGCGTCTGGTCAAGAGCAAGACCGGCATCAGTCTGGGCCTGCACAAGCGCGACCTGGTGGTCAGCCGCCTGGCCCGTCGGTTGCGGATTCTGGGGTTGGCCGATTTCCGGGCCTACGTGGATCTCCTGGATTCCGACGACGGCACCGAAATGGTGCAGATGATCAACCGCATCACCACCAACAAGACCGACTTCTTCCGCGAGCGGCATCATTTCGATTTTCTGACCAAGACCCTTTTGCCGGAGCTGGTGGCCGAGGGCGAGGCCTCCGGCAGGCTGATCCTGCGGGCCTGGTCGGCGGGCTGCTCCTCCGGCGAGGAGCCCTACAGCATCGCCATCACCCTGCGCGAGTTCTTCGCCAACCGTCCGGGATGGGACGTGAAGCTGCTGGCCACCGACCTGGACACCAGCATGCTGGAAAAAGCCAGCCGCGGAGAGTACGAGTCGGCGGCCCTGGAGCCGGTGCCGGGCCCTCTGATCAACAAATACTTCGAGCGGCAAGGGCGGGGCGAGGGGTCGAAATATCAGGTCAAGCCCGAGCTACGCTCCCTGATCACATTTCGTAAGTTCAACCTGATGCACCCCGAGTACCCGATCAAGGTGCCGCTGGATTTCGTGTTCTGCCGCAATGTCTTGATCTATTTCGAGCAGGAGGACAAACTCGACATCCTGCGCAAGTTCCACAAGGTGATCAAGCCCGGCGGGTACATCTTCGTGGGCCACTCCGAGTCGCTGATGATGGCCAAGGACCTGTTCCGTTACATCGCCACCACCGCCTACCGCAAGCTTTGAACCGATGCGCGCTAGGCGGCGGCCATGACCTCTCGTCGGGAGTCGATCAACTCGCCCCCAGGATCCGCCAGGCCCCCAAGTGATTGCTGAGGATATGTACAAGCGCTTCCATGCCAAGCTCAACCGGCCCATGATCATCATCCAACCAGGTGAATACTATGTCACCAAGGAGGACGAGATCATCGCCACCGTGCTTGGCTCCTGCATCAGCGTCTGCATCAAGGACGAGAAGAACAACATCGGCGGCATGAACCATTTCATGCTGCCAGGTGATTTCCGCATGGACGATGTCTTCGGCAGCCAGAGCGCCCGCTACGGCATGTACGCCATGGAAATGATCATGGGTGACCTGATCAAGCTGGGCGGGGACCGCTCCAACCTAACGGCCAAGGTCTTTGGCGGCGGTCATGTGCTGCACTCCATCAACCCCAACGCCGACAGCGTCCCCTCGTCCAACATCCAGTTCATCAAGGCGTTCCTGTCCATGGAGGGCATCCCGATCATCAAGTCGGACGTGGGCGGCCGCCATGGTCGCAAGGTGATGTACCTGCCGCGTCTGGGCAAGGTTTATGTCAAGGCTTTGATCCCCGAGGCAAACTCCAAGGTCGCCGCCCGCGAGCGCCAATACGAGACCAACCTGCGCCGGGAGGTGAAGGAAGAGGACCTGACCCTCTTCTGACCGACCGCCGCCGTGACGCCGGGCTCCGATTCCCCCGACGCCCGACGGCTTGCCTCCGCGGTCGGATTGACTGCACAATATTGGCAGTGACGATTCTGATACCGTAGGCCGCCGAGGCCGATAAGGCGGTCGCTTCCAAGAGCGGCGGCGCATGACCGCCAAGCAATGGCCTGCCTGATCGACATAATCAAGAGCTGGCGAGACATGAGCGCAACAATCAAGGTGCTGGTCATAGACGATTCGGCGATGATCCGCGAGTTCCTGCGTCAAACTCTGGAGGCCCAGCCCGACATCGAGGTGATCACCGCCTCCGACCCCTATGTCGGCCGCGACAAGTTCATGCGCTACAAGCCTCAGGTCATCACCCTGGACATCGAAATGCCGCGCATGGACGGTCTCACCTTCTTGCAGAAATTAATGGCGGCCTATCCCACCCCGGTGGTGATGTTCAGCAGCCTGACCCAGAAAGGGGCCGAAGCCACCATGCGGGCCCTGCAGCTGGGAGCGGTGGATTTTGTGGCCAAGCCGACCCAGAAGCTGGCGGAGATGCTGCCCAGCCTGGCCCAGGAGATCGTGGAGAAGGTCCGGGCGGCGGCCGGGGCCCGGGTGCGCCGACCGCGGGTCACGGTGGAGTCGCTGGATGTGCCCCAAAAGGTCGAGATCGACCAGGTGGTGGCCCTGACCAAGTCGCCTCCTCGTCCCGGTGGGCCCATGGTCTTGGTGATGGGGGCCAGCACCGGCGGCACCGTGGCCCTGGAGCAGGTGCTCTGTCGACTGCCCGCCGATAGCCCGCCCATCGCGGTGGTGCAACACATGCCGGAGCACTTCACCCTGGCCTTCGCCAACCGCTTGAACGAACGTTCCCAGATCACCATCGCCGAGGGTTCCGACGGACGCCCCCTGCCCCCGGGGACCTGCCTGATCGCCCCCGGGGGCAAGCACATGCTGCTGGACAAAGGTGGCGGCGGCTATCTGGTCCGGGTCAAGGACGGCCCCCCCGTCAACCGCCACAAGCCCTCGGTGGACGTGCTGTTCCGCTCGGCGGTGGCCAGCGCCGGCCCCAACGCGGTGGCGGTGATCATGACCGGCATGGGCGACGACGGCGCCCGGGGCATGAAGGATCTGCACGACGCGGGCAGCTTCACCGTGGCCCAGAACGAAGAAACCTGCACCGTCTATGGCATGCCCAAGATGGCGGTGCAAATGGGTGGCGTGGACCGGATCGTCCCCCTGGAGCGCATCGCCCCCCTGATCGTGGGATTGTGGAACCAAGCCCAGGGTAGGAGCGCCTGATGCCCCTGGGCCTTGGATCCATGCCCCAAGCGGACCCGGTCATTCTGATCGTGGACGATGCCAGGCTCAACCGCGAACTCATGCGTTTGCACTTGGCCAAGCATGGCTATCGCTTCCTCTTCGCCCAGAACGGGTTCGAGGCCGTGGAGGCGGTGAGAGCCCACCCCGAAATCGATCTGATCCTGCTTGATCTGGTGATGCCAGGGATGGACGGATTCGCCTTCCTGCGCTGGCGTCAGGAGCATCGCGACGCCCAGGGCATCCCGGTCATCGTCAACAGCTCCCTGGACGACTTCGAGTCCATCGCCCGGGCCCTGACCATGGACTCCTACGATTATTTCACCAAACCTCTGGGCGCCAGCGACCTGGACGTCGTGCTTCCCCTCAAGATAAAAAACGCCATCAACGCCCGTCGCCTGATGCTGCAAACCCGGCGTCAGAACGAATTGATGCTGCGCGAACTGGAGATGGCCGCCCGCTATCAGCAATTCCTGCTGCCGCGCTCGGTGGCCTTCCGGGACCTCAAGGTCAGCTACCTGTTCCAACCCTGTCGGAGCGTGGGCGGGGACTATTTCGACTTCCTGGAGTTGCCCGGCGGGGATCTGGGTCTGTTGGTGGCCGATGTCTCGGGGCATGGGGTGGCGGCGGCCATGACCGCCTCCATCGTCAAGGCCCTGTTGCCGGGCTATCTGGAGCGCCTGGCCTCACCGGCCGAGGCCTTCACCAAGCTCAACACCGACCTGCTCCGGCTGACCCAGGAGGACTCCTTCGTCACCGCCTTCGCCGGGCGCTACACCCCCCGGACCCGCGAACTGACCTGGTCTCTGGCCGGCCATCCCGCGCCGATCTTCCTGCCTCATGACGGCCCCGTTGCCTGGCTGGCTCAGGATTCGGTCTTCCTGGGGGTTTTCGAGAACGACCGCCTGCCCGCCGCTTTTTTAGACCACCGCCAGACCGTGCGGCCAGGAGATCGGCTGATCATTTTCACCGACGGCCTGACCGAGGCGCCAGGGTCCGAAAATGGCGAGCCTTATGGCCTGGAGCGCCTGCTGACTCTGCTGCAAGACCAGCGCGGGCAGAGCCTGGAAGCGTGGCGGGAAACCATCTGGCAGGACTTGTCCGGTTACACGGCCGGCGAGTTCCCGGACGACGTGGCCTTCATCCTGACCGAGTTCTAGAACCGGTCGGCTTGCCGCTGGCGAAGGCCGCAGAGGTGAGGACAGCGCAGTGGGCGTGATGGACGGCTTAGACCGACCCCCCAGCGACCCCAAACGGGCCAAGTTCCGTATCATGGTGGTCGACGACGAAGACCTGGTGCGCGATCTTTTGAGCCGCTACCTGCTCAAGCTGGGGTACGAGGTGATCCTGGCCGGAGACGGCGCCGAGGCCCTGCGGCTGTATCGCAAGCACGCGGTGGACTTGGTGCTAAGCGACGTGCGGATGCCGCACCTGGACGGCCTGCAGCTCCTGGTGGCGCTCAAGGACCTCAACCCGCGCCTGCCGGTGGTCATGATCAGCGGCCATGGCGAGGTGGAGACCGTGGTCCGCGCCCTCAAGGCCGGGGCCGACAACTTCCTGGCCAAGCCCTTGCGCATGGACGTGATGGCCAGGGTGCTGGAACAGTCCTTGGCGGTGGCCTGGTCGGCCCCCCACGGCCTATCCCAGGGCCTGAAAGTGTTTCAGACCACCCTCATCTCGGCTCCCAGCCGCAAGGAGATGGTGCAGGAAGTGGTCCAGGTGGTGGCCCGGTCCGCGGTTTCCACCGGCTATTGCCGGCACGACCTGGACAACAACCTCAAGCTGGCCCTGGTGGAGGGCGTCACCAACGCCATGGAGCATGGCAACCGCTGGGATGAGAGGCTTTCGGTCACGATCCAGGTGGAGATGACCTCCGACCGGTTGCAGGTGTCCATCGCCGACCAGGGTCCGGGGTTCGACCAAAGCGCCCTGCCCGACCCCACCCACGAGGAGAATCTGATCTGCGAACGCGGGCGCGGGGTCTTCCTGATGCGGGCCATCATGGACGAGGTGACCTACACGCCCCCGGGCAACCGCCTGACCATGGTCAAGCACAAGCCGGACGTCCCCGTCCCGGACGCCATGCCATGACCAAGGACCTAACCCCGCGGCACTGCTCGGCCTGCGGCGGAAGATTGGCCCGGCCCCTGCCCTCCCCCGGCGGTCCGCCCTTGTATTGCACCACCTGCGGCCTGCCGGTTTACCACGACCCCAAGGTGGCGGTGGCCGGGGTGGTGACCGACCCCGGGGGCCGGGTCTGGCTCCTGCGACGGGCCCAGCGCGATCAGGCCCATGGACTCTGGATCCTGCCAGGCGGTCACGTGGACCGGGGCGAGGAGCTGACCGGGGCGGTGCGGCGCGAGGTGGCCGAGGAGACCGGGCTCCAGACCGAGTTGCAAGGCCTGGTGGGAGTCTATTCCTATCCCGGCAACCCGGTGGTGCTGATCGTCTACCGGTTGACCAGCCAACCGGGCCAGCCCCGCCCCAGCCGCGAGGCCCTGGAGCTCAGGTCCTTCGCCCCGGCGGACATCCCCTGGGATCGCCTGGGCTATGTCTCCACCGGCCAGGCCCTGGCCGACGCCCTGGATTTGACTCCCGCAGTCTCCCGGTCCCGCGCCTCGGCTTGCGCCCCGCCCGGCCCTGGGGTAATAATCCAGCCTGGACGAGCCCCCAGCGAAAAGGACCATCCATGCGACTCGCCCCCCAACGCCTCGACGACCTGACCCCCGCCCGCCGCCAGGAGCTCCTGCGCCGCTCCCTGGAGGATGTCTCCGACGTCTACGAGCGGGTGCGCGGCATCATCGACGACATCCGCCGCACCGGCGACGCGGCCAACCTGGCCGAGCACCGCCGGCTGAAGCCCGACCTGACCGCGGCCGAGCTTAAGGTCAACCGGGAGGAGATCGACGCGGCCTATGCCCAGGTGCCGGCCGAGATCGTGGCCGCCCTGAAGAGCGCCGCGGCCAACATCCGCGCCTTCCACGCCGCCCAGTTGGAGCGGCCCCAATGGCAGATGGAGGTGGCCTCGGGCATCCTGGCCGGACGCAAGTCCACCCCTCTGGACGCGGTGGGCTGCTATGTGCCCGGCGGCCGGGCCGCCTATCCCTCCACCGCCCTGATGACCGTCCTGCCGGCGGTGGTGGCCGGGGTGCGGCGGGTGGCGGTCTGCACCCCGCCCTTGGAAGGCATGGCCATGAATCCCAACACCCTGGTGGCCTGCGACATCGCCGGGGCGCACGAGATCTACAAGCTGGGCGGGCCCTGGGCGGTGGGCAGCCTGGCCCTGGGCACCGCCACCGTGCCCCGGGTCCACAAGATCGTGGGCCCGGGCAACAAGTACGTCACCGCGGCCAAGATGCAGGTCTTCGGCCTGGTGGACATCGACTCCCCGGCCGGCCCCTCCGAGGCCCTGATCCTGGCCGACGCCAGCGCCAATCCCAGGCATCTGGCCCTGGACTTCCTCTCCCAGGTGGAGCACGACCCCGACTCGGCCGCGGTGCTGGTCACCGACGACCCGGCCCTGGCCCAGGCGGTCTGCGACGAGGTGGCCCGGCTGCTGCCCGGCCTTCCCCGGCGGGAGATCATCGAAAAGGCCGGCCGCTATTGCGCGGTGCTGGTGGCCCGGGACATGGACCAGGCGATCGCCTTCAGCAACGAGTACGCGCCCGAGCATTTGCAGATCGTCACCGCCGAGCCCTTCCTGACCCTGCAACAGATCCGTCATGCCGGCAGCATCTTCATGGGCCCCTGGGCCCCGGTGCCGGTGGGCGACTACGCCAGCGGCACCAACCACGTGCTGCCCACCGCCCAGGGCGCGCTGTGCTTCAGTGGGCTGTCGGTGGACGACTTCATCAAGAAGCCCACCTTCCAATACCTGACCCGGGAGGGACTGGCCGGCCTGGCCTCCACGGTGCGGACCCTGGCCACGGCCGAGGGCCTGCCGGTGCACGCCCTGGCGGTGGACGCCCGGTTGGAGGGCGACGACTAGGGCCTTTCCCGGCCCCAGTCCCGCCCAGAATGCCCGACCCAGCCCACCCGGGCAACGATTCGTGTTTCACAAACCACCGAGGCCAAACGGCGACAGCCGTTTGGCCTGGTTTTTTTAGAAGGGGGTGTGGGGGAACCCTTTTTGCGCGGCAAAAAGGGTTCCCCCACTCTCTTCTCTATTTCCCGCCCGCAGCGGCGAAGCCCAGGTCGAAGGCCTGGAGATTGGCCGCGACGAAGCGCTCCTTGCTGTTGGCTTTGATCATTTTCTTGATGGACTTGACCGGCACCGGCAGATTGCCGGCGGCGAAGAGCGCGCCCAGCATGACCATGTTCAGGCTCAAGGGGTTCTTGGCCTGTTCGGCCAGGGCCTGTCCGTCGAAGGAGACGACGTTCTTGACCTTGCGGCGGACATAGGCCAGGGAGTCGGCGGGGGCGGGATAGGTGGCCTGGCCGATAGCCACGGTGAAGGGCGGCAGGGGCCGGGTGTTGGTGATGATCAGGGTGTCCTTGTGGGCTTTATTGAGGATGCGCAGGGTCTCCACCGGCTCGAAGCTGACGATGATGTCGGCCTCGGCGTCGCTGACGATGGGGCTCTTGGCCTCGCCGATGATCACCGCGCTCTCCACCACGCCGCCGCGCTGGGCCATGCCGTGGATCTCGCTGACCACCACCGGCAGTCCGGCGTCCAGGGCCGCCTGGCCCAGGAGGTTGCTGGCCAGCAGGTTGCCCTGTCCGCCCACGCCCACGTTGACGATGCGTTGGGTCTGCATTTGGCTTCCTCCTTAGGCCTCGGCCTTGACCGGCAGGATGGCGTTCTCCGGGCAGATCTGGGCGCAGAGCGCGCAGCCGATGCACTGGAGCGGGTTGATGCGGGCCTTGCCGTCCTCCACGAACATGGCCGGGCAGGCCACCTTCTTCACGCAGTCCAGGTGGCCCTTGCACTTGTCCAGGCGCACCTCGAAGGGTTTCCTGGTCTTGGGGGCCACCCGGCGGGCGAAGAGCGGGCAAAGCTCCTGGCTGATGATGACGCTGACGCCCTGATGCTCCACCGCGGCCTTGATGGCCTCCACCGAGGCCTTGACCTTCAGGGGCTTGATGGTGGTGACGTGCTGGACCCCCAGGCTGCGGACCAGCGTCTCCAGGTCGATGTGGGTGGTGGGATCGCCGATCTTCTCGGTGTCCACCCCGGGATGGGGCTGGTGACCGGTCATGGCGGTGGTGCCGTTGTCCATGATCACCAACGTGAAGTTGTGGTTGTTGTGCACCGCGTTGACCAGGCCGGTGATGCCGGAGTGGAAGAAGGTGCTGTCGCCGATGAAGCTGATCACCTTCTGGCCGGTGGCCCGGGCGAAGCCGCCGGAGCTGCTGACCGAGGAGCCCATGCAGATCACGAAGTCGGCCATGCTGATGGGAGGCAGCAGGCCCAGGGTGTAGCAGCCGATGTCGGTGGGATAGATGGCGCTGTTTCCCACCACCTCCTTGACCGCGTAGTAGGTGGCGCGGTGGGGGCAGCCGGGACAGAGGGTGGGCGGACGCCCGGGCAGGGCCGGTAGGTCGGACAGGTCCAGAGGCTTGGTGGCCTTGTACTTGAAACCGAAATAGTGGCCGACCACGTCGCGCACCAGGCGGGGATTGAACTCATAGGCTCGGCTGAAG
>JAIWNN010000066.1 GCA_020216805.1 Desulfarculus sp.
AGCTTGGGGCCCTTGCCGGCGATCTTGACCTTGATCCCATTCTCCTGGGCCAGGGCCCGGGCCGCGTTCTCCATCAACGGCTCCAGCTCCTCCACCACCAGGACCTTGTCGCAGCTCTTCAGGAATTTCAGGATCATCTTCTCCGGCAGGGGCCAGGTCATGCCCAACTTGAGCACCTTGACCTTGCCGGCGGCGTCCAGATCCTTGAGGGCGTCGAAGACGTAGTTGGCGGCCACCCCGGTGCAGATGACGCCCAGCTTGCCCTTGCCGATGACCTGGTTCAGCTCGCTGGCCTCGGAGATGGCCTGGGCCTGCTCATAGATCTTCAAGAGGCGCAGGTGGAGCTGGCGGCTGACCGCCGGCACGGTGACGAAGCGGAAGGGGTCTTTCTTGAACTCCACCTTGGTCTCGGCCTTGGGCAGCTTGGCGAATTTGACCGCCTCGCGGGCGTGGTTGACCCGGGTGGTGGTGCGCAGCATCACCGGCACCGTGAGCTTCTCGCTGAGCTCGAAGGCGTATTTGGTGGCCTCCTTGAGCTCGGCGGGGCTGGAGGGCTCCAGCATGGGCAGACCGCTCAGGCGGGCGTAGTAGCGGTTGTCCTGCTCGTTCTGGCTGGAGAAGAGCGAGGGGTCGTCGGCGCTGAGCACCACCATGCCGCCGTTGACGCCGGTGTAGGCCAGGGTCATCAGGGGATCGGCGGCCACGTTGACTCCCACGTGCTTCATGGTCACCAGGGTCCGCAGACCGGCCACGGCCGCCCCGGCGGCGCACTCCATGGCCACCTTCTCGTTGGTGGAATACTCGAAGTAGTACTGGGCTTGGTCTGGCTCCGCCTTGCGCAGCCGATACAGGGTGTCCGGCACCTCCGAGGAGGGAGTGCCCGGGTAACAGGTGGCGAAGGCCAATCCCGCCTCCAGGGCCCCGCGCACGATGGCCTCGTTGCCCAAAAGCAACTCGGTCTTGCCGCCACCAGGGGTCAGAAGCTTGTCCATGCTTGCCTCTCCTGCCGTGGTTTCCTAATCGCTTCCGCCGCGACCACAAGGGTCGGCCGACGGCCCTGCCGCCTCCGCGCCTAGCCATTCCATAGTTACAATAAAGCTACAAAGTAACTTATGGTATTTAGCCGTGCGTGCCGGCAGTTGTCAAGGATAAACACCGCTTACCACTTTGCGCTTTTGCGTCCGCGCGCCCGGCGATGGCCGAATCCCGCCAAGACCGCCGCGCCTCGGTTTCGGGAAGGCCCTTCGGCCGCCCTCCACCACCGTCCCAGATCTGGGGGAATCTCCGGCCCCGTCGGCCCCGACCGGGCCTAGCCTCGCAGCACCAGATCGCGCAGAGCCTGGCTGGCCCGGTCCACCTGTTCGTCGCTCAGGCCCACGCCCGAGGGCAGGTAGAGCCCCCGCCGGCCAGCGTCCTCGCTGACCGGGTGACAGCCGCGCAGGTCGGGCAGACCGGGGCGGGAGCCGTCGTACATCGGCTGCTGGTTCAGGGGCAGGAAAAAGGCCCGGCTGTCGACCCCTCGCTCCCGGAGCCAATCCATGGCCGCGGCGCGGTCGATCTCCGGGGGCAGCAACAGACCGTACATCCACATCACCGGCTGGGCGGAGGGCCGGTGACGGCCCCAATAGAGGGTGATCCCCGGCAGATCGGCCAGGTTCTGGTTGTAGCGGTCGCCGATGGCCGCCTTGCGGGCCTTGGTGGCCTCCAGGCGCTCCAGTTGGGCCAGGCCCAAGGCGGCCTGGAGGTTGGTCAGGCGGTAGTTGAAGCCCAGCTCGTGGTGCTCGAAACGGCGCGGGCCATGGGCCAGGTTGCGCAGCAGGCGCAGCCTCCGGGCCAGCTCGGGGTCGTCGGTGACCACCATCCCCCCCTCGCCGGTGGTGATCAGCTTGTTGGCGAAAAAACTGAAACAGCCCATCTGTCCGATGCCGCCCAGGGGCTTTTGCTTGTAGCCGCCGCCATGCACCTGGGCCGCGTCCTCGATCACGACCAGGCCGTGGCGCCGGGCCAGGTCCATGATGGGGTCCATCTCGGCCGGATGGCCGTACATGTGGACCGGCATGATGGCCCTGGTGCGGGGGGTGACGGCCCGGGCGGCCAGCGCCGGGTCCAGGCACAGGGTGTCGGGTTCCACGTCCACCAGCACCGGCGTGGCCCCGGTTTGCACGATGCTGTTGGCGGTGCTGATGATGGAAAAGGCCGGGCAGATCACCTCGTCGCCCGGCCCCAGGCCCAGGGCGGCGCAGGCCAAGTGCAGGGCCGCGGTGCCGTTGGCGCAGGCCACCCCATGGCCCACCTGGCACAAAGCGGCCATGCCTTGCTCGAAGCGGGCCAGGTAGTCGCCGGCCGAGCTGATCCAGCCGCTGGCCACGCAGTCATTGACGTAGGCCGCCTCGTTGCCGGCCAACAGCGGCTCGCAGACGGGGATGAACTCCGGAGCGCTCATGCCGGATCCGGGAAGAGCAGGCGCTTGTCGCCCAGGCCCAGGTAGGGCCCTTGCTTGACCTCGATCATCTGACAGGCCTCCAGGACCTCGAAGCCATGTGCCCCGCCGTTGAGCAGGATCACGTCTCCAGGCTCCAGGTCGAGGCTGTGCAGGGGCGCGCCGTTTGCGCGGAAAAGGTTCACCCGCAGCCGACCCCGGCGGATGATCAGCACCTCGCCGGTCAGCTCCACGTTGCGCGGGGAGGAGTTGTGGACATGGGCCTTGATCCGGTGTCCGGCGGGATGATCCATCAAGGCCAATTGTTGGCCCATCTCCGGGTCGGTGAGGAAATGCGCCCCCGGCCCCAGGTCGGCGTCCTGCCGCAGGACCAGGGCCACCAGGCGCCCTTTGTCCTCGTATCGTTCGATTCCCGCGCCCATGTCGCTCCCCAGCAATGGTGCGCCCCCGGCGACGCCGGCGGGCGGTCGGGAGATTATATTCGTCTCGCCCCGCGGTTGTCCACAGCCACTGGTCATTGACAAACCACGGCCGCGGATGTTACCAAATGCTGGTTCGCGCCACCGTCAAAGCCTGTCGAACACCCATCCCGGCCAGCCTTGCCCTCCCTGGGAGCGGCCTAGGCTCGCCCACGGTCGCGCCACCCGGCCGCGGCCCGAGGAGCTCCATGCCCGGCCCCTACCTTTACAGCGTCAGCATCAACGACGGCCGCGAGCTGGGTCTGAAGTGGCTGGAGCCCTCCGACATCCCGGCGGTGCAGGTCTTCATGGAGGACCTGACCGAGGACGAGGTGCGCTTGCTCAACCAGGACCTCAAGGATATCGAGGCCATGACCCGCCGGCTGGCTCGCCTGGGCGGGGACCGGCTGCGGGTCCTGGCCGCCTTCGACCCCGAGGCCGGCGACCGCATGGCTGGCTACGCCTACCTGCTGCGTGGCTCCTGGGCCGCCGCCCATCGCGCGTTGGTGGAGTGCCTGGTCCATCGGGACTACCGCGACCTGGGGTTGGGTTCCACCATGCTGCGGGAGCTGGCCGAGACGGGCAAGGCCATGGGGCTAATGTTGTTGCAGGCTGAAATACAAGTGGACCGCAAGGAGCAGATCACCGCCTTCAAGCGCCTCGGCTACGAGCTCAAGGCGATTCTTGAAGATTATCGCGTTGATCGTCAAGGCAGACCCTACGACGTGATCATCCTGCTCAAACGTCTGCGTCATCCTTCGGCCCAGGAATTTTTGTACAAATATTAAGATAGTTGGCCGGTTGTTGTGCAATGGGATTGACTTGCGGCGCAACCCGGATTAATGTGAGCGCGGTTGCACAAGTGATAACCTACACAAGCTCGGGGGATGGCCATGGCCAAGGTCCTCATCATCGACGACGACGCAGACTACACCCTTGCCACCAAGGCCATCTTGCAGGCCGCCGGCCATCAGGTCTTCACCGCCGCTGACGGCAAACAGGGCCTGGAGGCGGTCAAGGCCCACGACCCGGACCTGATCGTTCTGGACATCATGATGGATTCCATCTACGAGGGTTTCTCCGTCACCACCACCCTGCGCGGCACTCCCGAGTACATGGATTACCGCGACGTCCCGGTCCTGATGTGCTCGGCGGTCAAGACCATCGCCGGCGAGCGTTTCACCCTGCCTCCGGAAGCCGAGCTGGCCCAGGGCGACGACTACCTGGACAAGCCCTTCACCGCCGAAGCCCTCCTAGCGAAGGTCGAAAAACTTCTGGCCGGCTAGCGATAGCGGTCGTATAAGGCGTTGATCACGGCATTCGGCGCGGCCCGCTGTCCGAGCGGCGATCGCCACGCTAGCATATGAACTGGGAACGGAAATCGGTGTGAGCATGCCCCTGCGTTCGGTAAAGCCCCTCATCCTGGCCATCGACGATGACGAGGTGGCGCGCGAGTCGGCGCAGGTGTTGCTCACCCGTTGGGGCTATCGGGTAACCCTGGCCGAAAACGGTGAGAAGGGTCTGCACCTGCTGCGCCAGGATCCGCCGGACCTGGTCCTGGTGGACCTGCAGATGCCGGGCATCAGCGGCCTGGAGGTGCTGGCCGGGGTGCGGGAGTTCGACCCCACCATCGTCTGCGTCATGGTCACCGGCCACGCCACCTTGCAATCGGCGGTGGACGCCATGAAGCAGGGAGCCTACGACTTCCTGCCCAAGCCTTTCAGCCCCGACGAGCTCAAGCACGTGGTGGGCCGGGGTCTGGAGCGGCGCTCCCTGGAGCTGGAGGCCAAGGAACTGCGCGAAGAGAAGGCCCGCATGGAGGCCAACTTCGTGACCCTGGTCAGCCACCAGATGCGCTCACCCCTGGCGGCGGTGCGGCAATTGCTGGAGGTGATGGTCAAGCAAAGCCTGGGGCCCCTGCCGCCGGCCTATGGCGAGCTGATTGACCGGGCCGTGGCACGCATGGACGAGCTGCTTCACTCCCTGAACGCCTGGCTGGCCATGAGCCGTCTGGCCGATTCCAGCATCGCCGAGCGCCGGGCACCCATCGTCCTGGCCGACCTCCTGACCGACCTGGTCCAGCGCACCCGCCTGGAGGTCCAGGCCGCCGGCCAGGAGTTGGTGGTGGAGGGTGATCCGGGCGGGGTCGAGCTGGCGGTGGACCGTGAAACCCTGCTGGAAGCCCTATACAATTTAACTAGTAACGCGGTGAAGTATAACCGCCCCGGGGGTAAAGTCACCCTGGGGGTGCGGGTCCATCCCTACCAGGTGGACCTGAGCGTCTCCGACCAGGGGCCCGGCATTCCGGAGGCCGAGCAGCCCTTCATCTTCGACGACTTTTTCCGCTCCAAGAGCCCGGAGCTGAAGAACAAACCCGGAACCGGCCTGGGGCTCTCCATCGCCAGGCGTGTGGTCAAGGCCCACCGGGGAGACATCAGCGTGCGTTCACAGCCAGGTCAGGGCGCGACCTTCACGGTCTCCTTGCCCCGCTGAGAGGCGCCCACGGACATATGACAATCGGGCCCCGCGGGCCCCCACCATGATCTAGAGGTCCACGGCTTCGGCCCAGGCCCCGGAAGCGGGTCCAGGGCGCGGCCGAGCCGAATGCGGCATTGTTCACCGGCCGGGATTTTCCCAGCCCCCCGGCCCGGGCTGCGGCCCGCCGCCAGCTTAGGAGTAACCCCGCATGAGCATCGCAACTTGGTTCAAAGGCGTTCGATTGCCCCGCGGCGCTGCCTTCGGCCCCCCCACCCCCCTGCCGCCGCCCCAGCGAATCTACCTGCCCCTGCGCCAGCACCGCGGCGCGGTCTGCCAGGCCAAGGTCGAGCCCGGTCAGCAGGTGGGCATGGGGCAAGTCTTGGGGAGTTCCGATGAGTTCGACAGCGCGGCGGTCTTGAGTCCGGTCAGCGGCACCGTGGAGGCGATCCGCAACTGCGCCGACCCGGCCGGCCAACCAGTGCCCACCATCGTCATCGCCAACGACGGCCAGGACATCTGGGCATCGCCCGAGGGCGAGGTCCGTCCGCCCCTGTCCGACCCCGCCGAGGTGGCCAAGGCCCGTCCCACCCGCCTGCTGCGGCGCATCCGCGAGGCGGGCCTGGTGCGCGCCGCCAGCCAGGGCCTGCCCCTGCACGTGGACCTGTCCCCGCCCATGGCCCCCCGCTCCTATCTGTTCATGACCGGCATCCCGGTGGTGCGCCCCACCGACACCCTGGTGATCCGGGCCCTGGACCACGACCCGCCGGTGTGCCCCAACCAGGCCGCCCTGGCCGGGCTGAACCTGACCGAGCTGGATCTGGGCGTCACTGCCCTGAAGCGCATCAGCGGCGCGGCCCGGGTGATCCTGGCGCTGCCCGCCGGGGCGGTGTCCGGCGAGCTGACGGCCCTGGCCCGTCTGCGGGAATGGGAGATCAGGACCCAAAGCCAGACCCATTTCCCCTATTGTCTCGACAACCTCTTGGTCTTGGGCATCACCGGCCGCGAGGTGCCCACCCCCTACGGCGAGCCGCGCGATGTCGGCGTGGTGGTGGAGCCCCTGGTCACCGCCCTGGAGGTGGGCCGGGTGCTGATCAGCGCCAAGCCCAACCTGGAGCGGGTCTTCGCCGTGGCTG
This sequence comes from Desulfarculus sp., assembly GCA_020216805.1. GTDB lineage: Bacteria > Desulfobacterota > Desulfarculia > Desulfarculales > Desulfarculaceae > JACRDC01. The sequence goes on from JAIWNN010000066.1 coordinate 6,510, forward strand.
GCGACGTGGCCAAACCCCAGGCCTTCGTGGCCCGCCTGGGCACCCCCATCGCCGAGGCCATCAAGGCCGCCGGCGGAGCGGTGGGGGAGGCGGGCAAGATCATCGTGGGCGGCCCCATGATGGGCTTCGCCCATTTCGACGCCCAGACCCCCATCACCAAGGAGACCGAGGGCGTCTTCGTGCAGGCGGCCGAGCATGTCCGACGTTACGACGACCACCCCTGCATCCATTGCGGCCGCTGCGTGGCCTGCTGCCCGGTGAACCTGGTCCCCGCCGAGCTGAGCAAGCTCTGCGAGTTCCAGCGCTTCGAGGAAGCGGCCGAGGCCGACCTGTTTCATTGCATCGAATGTGGCGTCTGCGCCTACGTCTGCCCAGCCCGCCGGCCTATGGTCCACTACTTCCGGCATGGCAAGAGCGAGGTCCTGGCCAGGAGGATGGAACAATGAGCTCTCCGCTTCTGACCGTATCCACGTCCCCCCACCGGCTGGGCAGGACCACCATCCGCTCCATGCACCTGGAGTTCATGCTGGCCCTGGCCCCGGCCCTGCTCACCGGCTTCTACTACTTCGGCTTGCCCGGCCTTTCGGTGGTGCTCCTGGCCACGGCCTCGGCCCTGCTCACCGAGATCGTCACGGTGCGGGTCACCAGCCTGCCCAACCGGGTGGCCGACCTGCACGCGGTGCTGCTGGGCCTGTTGCTGGGCCTGATCCTGCCGGCCGGCGTCCCCTGGTGGATCCCGGTGGTGGGCGGCGTCCTGACCATCGTCCTGGGCAAGATGGTTTTCGGCGGTTTGGGCAACTACCCCATGAACCCGGTGCTGGTGGCCTGGGTGGCCCTGTCGCTCTCCTGGCCGGAGCACATGAACGCCTACTTCGCCCCGGTTCCCCTGGGCAGCGGCGGCGAGTTCGCGGTGACCGAGACCCCGCTGATGGCGCTGAAGAACGACATCGGCTCCCTGGAGATCTATGAGCTGTGGGACCTCTGGGTGGGCAACGCCCCCGGCGCCGTCGGCGCCACCGGCAGCCTGGCCCTGATCGCCGGCGGGCTCTACCTGATCATCCGCCGCCTGATCCCCTGGCAGATCCCGGTGGGGGCCTTGCTGGGCTGCGTGCTGATGTCCCTGGTGGCCGCCTACACCGACTCCCGCCTGTTGGAGATGGGCATGGAGGGCCTGGCCGCCAACCTGAAGGTGGCCTGGTTCCACCTGGCCACCGGCGGCCTGATGATCACCGCCTTTTTCCTGGCCCCCGAACCGGTGAGCAGCCCGGTCACCCCCTGGGGCGCGCTGCTCTTCGGCCTGGGGGTGGGGGGGATGACCGTGATCGTGCGCACCTGGGGCGCCTGGGTGGATGGCGCGTTCTACGCGGTGCTGTTACTGAACACCTTGACCCCGATCCTGGACCGCATCCGGCCCAAGGTCATCGGCAAGGTCATCGGCGGCGCCGTTTAGGGCCAGGCCAAGGAGATTGAGCCATGAAGGAAATCGCCAAGCTCGTGGTGGTGCTGGCGTTGATCTGCGGGATCAGCGGCTTTGTGTTGGCCTACGTCAAGGACCTCACCGCCGAACCCATCGAGTACGCCAAGATCAAGAACGTCAAGGAGCCCGCGGTGCGCTCGGTGCTCAGCGGCTATGACAACGACCCCATCAAGGACCGCATCTCCTTCCCGGTGGGCAACGACAAGTACGGCCGCCCGGTCTCCCTGGTGGTCTTCCCGGCCAAGAAGGCCGGCAAGACCTTCGCGGTGGCCTTCGAGTCCTCCGGCGTGGGCTACAAGGGCCCCATCGGGGTGATGGTGGGCGTGGATGTCGACAGCAACAAGCTGACCGGAATCTCGGTCATCAGCCACAGCGAGACCCCGGGTCTGGGCGCCCGCATCCTGGAGCCCGGTTTCACCGAGCCCTTCCGGGGTCAGGATCTTTCCAAGGACCTGACCAAGGACAACATCCAGGCCCTGTCCGGGGCCACGCTCTCCACCAACGGCGTGGTGGCCGCGGTCAACAACGCCCGGACAATGCTGGCCCAGCACCGCGACAAGATGGTTAACTAGGAGGCGGCCATGTCACTGATGAAAGAATTCACCAAAGGCTTCTGGGAGCTGCTGCCGCCCTTCCGCCTGGTGCTGGGCCTCTGCCCCACCTTGGCCGTGACCACCAGCGCCGAGAACGGCCTGGGCATGGGTCTGGCCACCGCCTTCGTGCTGGCCTGCTCCAACATGCTGATCAGCGCGCTGCGCAAGATCATCCCCAGCAAGGTGCGCATCGCCGCCTTCATCGTGGTGGTGGCCACCTTCGTGGTGGTGGTCGAGCTGACCATGCAGGCCTACTTCTACGCCCTGTACGTCAAGCTCGGCATCTTCATCCCCCTGATCGTGGTCAACTGCATCCCCCTGGGCCGGGCCGAGGCCTTCGCCAGCAGCAACGGGGTGCTGGCCTCCGGGGCCGACGGCCTGGGCATCGGCCTGGGCTTCGCCATCAGCCTGTTCTCCCTGGGCACCATCCGCGAGATCTTCGGCGCGGGAACCTTCTGGGGTGTCCACGTGATGTGGAGCGGCTACGAGCCCATGGCCTTCCTGCTCAAGGCCCCCGGCGCCTTCGTCTGCCTGGGCCTGATGCTGGCGGCGATCAACCTGATCAGCGCCCGGCAAGCCAAGCGCAAGCTCGAGGCGGCCCGGCTGGCGGCGGCCCAGGCCTAAGAACGTCCGATCCGCCTCCGTCCCGACGGCGGAGGCAAGGAGATAGCGATGGGTTTCGGCGATTACATGCTTTTCATCGTCGGCGCGGTGTTGGTCAACAACATCCTGCTGGCCCAGTTTTTGGGCAACTGCCCCTTCCTGGGGGTCAGCAAGCGCATGGACACCGCCACCGGCATGTCCATGGCCGTGGTCTTCGTCATCACCCTGGCCGGGGCCTGCACCTGGCTGGTCCAGTACTACATCCTGATCCCTTTCAATATCGAGTACCTCCAGACCATCTTCTTCATCCTGGTCATCGCCTCGCTGGTCCAGTTGGTGGAGATCATCATGCAGAAGACGGTGCCGGGCCTGTACCGGGCGCTGGGCATCTACCTGCCCCTGATCACCACCAACTGCGCGGTGCTGGGAGTGGCCATCATCAACATCCAGAAGGAGTTCGACTTCGTCCAGATGCTGGTCTTCTCCTTCGCCTCGGCGGTGGGCTACGGCCTGGCCCTGTGCCTGTTCGCCGGCATTCGCGAGCGCTTCGCCCTGGCCCGCATTCCCAAGGTCTTCGAGGGCACGGCCCTGGGCCTGGTGACGGCCGGCTTCATGTCCCTGGCCTTCAGCGGTTTCGCCGGTCTGGTGGGCCACTAGATCCGGTGGCCGAGGGTCGGGTGGCGATGGGCATAGCAATACTTCTCGGTGGGGAGGCAAAGGCTTCCCCGGGGAGAGCATAAATATGTTAGTGGAAGGACTCGCCCTGGGCGGTCTGGGGCTGGTGGCGGCGCTGGGCCTGGGCGTGGCGGCCAAGGTGT
>JAIWNN010000067.1 GCA_020216805.1 Desulfarculus sp.
TCTACGTGGAGCGCGACCCGCTGGTGGAGGCCATCGAGGGGGCCCTGCCCGGGGCCAACTGCGGTGGCTGCGGTTTCGCGGGCTGCTCCTCGGCCGCCCTGGCCATCGCCAGCGGCAAGGCCGCGCCCAACATCTGCGTGGGCGGCGGACCGGAGGTCGGCGCGGCGGTGGCCGCCATCCTGGGAGTGGAAGCCGGCTTCCGCGAGCCCCAGGTGGCCACCCCCGGCTGCACCTACGGCGTGGACAAGGCCGACCTGAAATACCAATACGACGGCGTGCGGGATTGCCGGGCGGCGGCGCTCCTGGCCGGCGGACCCAAGGTCTGCGACATCGGCTGCATCGGTCTGGGCTCCTGCGCGGCGGCCTGCCCCTTCGGGGCCATCCACATCGGACCGGACAACCTGCCCCACGTGGACCCCCTGCTCTGCACCGGCTGCGGCACCTGCGAGCGGGTCTGCCCCAAGGACATCATCGTACTCAGCAACACCACCGCCCGCATCCTGGGCTTCAACTCGCTCAAGGAATGCCTGGCCCCCTGCCAGAGCACCTGCCCGGCCCAGATCGACATCCCAGCCTACATCAAGGCCATCGGCCAAGGCCGCTTCGCCGAGGCGGTGAGCATCATCAAGGAGCACAACCCCCTGCCCCTGGTCTGCGGCCGGGTTTGCCCCCATCCCTGCGAGAGCGCCTGCCGCCGCGGCCTGGAGGGCGAACCGGTTAACATCAACCATCTCAAGCGCTTCGCCGCCGACTACGAGATGAGCACCGGCCAGCACATCCAGCCCTTCTGCCTGCCCAAGAACGGCCGCAAGGTGGCCATCGTGGGTGGCGGCCCCGCCGGACTCACCGCGGCCTACTACCTGGCCCGGTTGGGCTACAGCCCCACCATCTTCGAGGCCATGCCCAAGCTGGGCGGCATGACCCGCTACGGCATCCCCGAGTACCGCCTGCCCAAGGCCATCCTGGATTGGGAAATCCAGGGCATCCTGGACCTGGGGGTGGAGGCCCGCTGCAACCAGGCCATGGGCAAGGACTTCACCCTGGAAAGCCTGCGCCTGGAGGGTTTCGAGGCCATCTTCCTGGGGGTGGGCGCCTGGGGCAGCCGCAACCTGGGGGTGGACGGCGAGGAGCTCGACGGCGTGCTGCCCGGCACCGCCATGCTCATCGACCGCGGCCTGGACAAGCCCACTCCGGTGGGGGATAAAGTGGTCATCATCGGCGGCGGCAACACCGCCATCGACTGCGCCCGCACCTGCTGGCGTCTGGGGGCCAAGGAAGTCACGGTGCTTTACCGCCGCTCCCGCTCCGAGATGCCGGCCAACGACATCGAGGTGGAGGAGGCCGAGCGCGAGGGCGTCAAGTTCCACTTCCTGGCCGCCCCCACCCGTCTGTTGGGCAAGGACGGCAAGCTCACCGGCCTGGAGTTCCTGAAGATGGAGCTGGGCGAGCCCGACGCCAGCGGACGTCGGCGACCGGTGCCGGTCAAGGGCTCGGAGACCATTCTGGAGGTGGACAACGTCATCGCGGCCATCGGGCAGTTCCCGGACCTGGCCTTCCTGGACGGCGACCAGGCCGGCCAGCAGGTGGAGCGCACCAAATGGTCCACCATCAAGGCCGACGAAGAGGTCACCTGCACCAACATTCCCGGCGTCTTCGCCGGGGGCGACGACGTGCTGGGCGCGGCCACCGTGGTCCAGGCCATCGGCATGGGGCGCAAGGCGGCCCGGGCCATCCACCTCTACCTGGCCGGCCAGGATCCGTCGATCTCGCCAGACTGGGTCAAGAGCCCCAAGCAGGTGACCAGCCTGAAGAAGATCGAAAACGCCCCGGCCCCGGGCCAGCGGGTGAAGATGCCCGAGCTACATGTCCCGGAGCGGGCCATGAACTTCAACGAGGTCGAGCTGGGGTTGACCGAGGAGATGGCGCGCCAGGAATCCCAGCGCTGCCTGCAGTGCGGCCTGATCTGTTACCGCCGCCAGGGCCAACCCGACACCATCGCCTGCGCCTCCTGCGCCAAGTAAGGGGAGAAGGAAGATGCCTCAGAAAATCGATCGCCGCGCCTTCCTCAAGCTGGCCGGCAGCCTGGGCCTGGCTTCCACCCTGCCCCTGGTCTCCCCCGCCCTGGGCCGCGCCTCGCTGGGCCGCGGACTCCAGGTGGCCCAGGAGGCTCGGATGCTGATGGGCACCGTGGTGGCGGTGACGGTGGTGGACGAAAGCGCCGACCGGGCGGTGATGGCCCTGGAGCTGGCCTTCGCGCGCATGAACGGCCTGACCCCCTTCTTCGACCGCCATCGCCCCGGCGGCCCGGTGGCCCAGCTCAACAGCGAAGGCCGTCTCGACCGACTGCCCCCCGAGCTGGCGCGGGTGATGAATCTGGCCCAGTCGGTCCACCAGGAAACCAACGGCGCCTTCGATATCACCGTGGCCCCCCTGGTGGACATCTATCGCCAGAGCTTCGCCGAAGCCGGCCGCCCCCCGGCTCCGGCCCTGGTCGGCCAGGCGATGAAAGCCATCGGCGGGGTCAGAACCGAGGGCCAGGGTCTGTTGCTCACCGCCGAGGGCGCGGGCGTGACCCTGGACGGGCTGGCCAAGGGCTGGATCGCCGACCAAGGCATCGCCGCCATCCGGGAGACCGGCGTGACCCGGGCCTTGATCAACGCCGGTGGCGACATCGCCAGCCTAGGCCAGCGCGACGAGCGCCAGCCCTGGCGGGTGGCCGTCTCCGACCCGGCCGATCCCCTGAAGGCCAAGGTCGTGGTGCCCCTGCGGGGCGACGCCATCGCCACCAGCGGCAACTACGAGGTCTATTTCGACCAGGAGCGTCTCTATTTCCACATCATCGATCCCAAGGCCGGCCGCTCGCCGCGCACCGACGTCTCGGTGAGCGTGCGCGCCCCCCAGGCCGCCCTGGCTGACGCCCTCTCCACCGCCTGCTTCGTGATGGCCCCACCCCAGGCCATGGCCCATCTTCAGCGCCGGGGGCTGAAGGGTCTCATCCTGACCCGGCAGGGTCAGCGCCTGGAGAGCCCCGGCTTCAGCGCCTAGTCGACACCCTGCCTGCCCGGGCCCGGCCCGGCGCCCCTCCGGGGTCGCCGGGCTTTCTCTTGGCCTCGCCTCACCGGCCATTTGGCCGCCGGGCGGCTGGCCGCCTTGCCGCCACCATCATAAATGCTTACTTTTTAACCAAATCCGGGAAGGAGGCGGGCCATGGAGGACAAGCGCAATCCAAACGGCGAGTTGAGCCTGACACAAGTGGTGGAATTGGTCGGCCTCCCGGCGCGTCTGGAGTTGGTCAGGGAGGGCCTGGATCTGCCGGCGGATCTCTACCGCAAGCTGGTCCGGCGGGTGGCCGATCACTATTTCGGGGTGGTGGGCCTGGGTCTGCGCGAGACCCGCCCCGAACACTATGCCCTGGATCTGCGGGGCGGCAGCGAGTGGCGGGACGTGGCCTACGCCCTGGCGCACGTGGCCAATGTCAAGCAGGACCGGGTGGTCTATCACGACGAGGAGGAATTGCTGCATCGCGGTCCCGAGGGCGAGCCACGGGACTTTCACGACTTCAAGGATGCGGTCTGGGCCAACCTGGACCTCCTGCGGGCCGACCCCAGCGAGCGGGAAGTGCAGCAGCGGGCCTTCCGGGCGGCGGCGGAGGCGTCGCTGGAGGTGATCAAGGCCCGGCGCGCGGCCTGAGCCGCCAGACCTTTTCCCAAAGCCGCGCGGCTCACCCCCGGGGGGAGAGCCGCGCGGTCTTCTTTAATTTTGGATCAGGCGGGTGGCTACTCCACCACCACCACCGAGGCTCCGGTCAGATTGGCCACCACCGAGCCGGCCACCGAGCCAAAGAGCATGTGCTTGACGTTGCTTTCGCCCCGCCGGCCCAGCACCACGGTGCCATAGCCGCCCTTCTTGACCTCGTCGATGATTTGCTTGGGCACGCTTTTTTTCTTCTCGACGTAGAGCAGCTCCACCCGGTCCGGGGCCACCCCCATGCGCACCAACTGCTTCTTGGCCTCCTCCAGCAAAAGGCGGCCCTTTTCCTTGTCGCGCTCCAGAACGCTGATGCGCTCCTTGACCTGCTTGGTGTACACGGTGTCGATCATGTCCGCCGAGGGCACCTTGTCGTAGATGGACATGATGGTGACCTTGACGTTGTTCACCTGGCCGAACATCTGCCCCACGTATTCCACCGCCCGAAGGCCGGCCGGCGAGCAGTCATAGGCCAGCAACACATTAGTCCACAGCATTGGAGTCTCCCTTCCGCACCACACGCACGATTCTGACCTTGAAGGAGCTCTGTTGCCCCAGTTTTCGGGACACCCGCCGCAAGACGAGCCAAGCCGCCGCCAGGCTGCCCAGCCCGGTGATCACCGCCGCGTTTTGGGTGGACACCCCCCAGGCCGGGCCCATCTTCTGACCCACCGCCGCACCGGCGATCAGGGCCAGGACCGGCACCATGTAGACCAGGAACCCTGCCCCCAGCACCCCCCGGCGCGGGGCGGCCAGCAGCACCCGGTCCCCCACTTGGGCCCCGATCTCGTTCTCGGCCGCCACCGCCCGGACCTTGTCGCCCCCCAGGAATTGGCAGGCGCCATGGGCGGCGCAATGCTGGCAAGCGTCGGACTCCAGCATCTCCACCTTGGCCAGGCGGCCGTGGAGGGAGCGCACCAGCCCTTCTTCATGCATCTGAGGCAGGGTTGCGTTCATGGGCGGAAGCATATCACGGTTGCACAAAATCCGACAGCGCGTTGTGCGGTTCGGCACAAAGCGCCGGCCCACGCCGTGTCCCGGCACCCGCATCTTGCCCGTCAACCCCCTGGCTGGCAAGAAAAACCTGCTCCGGGACGGCCCACGCCTGCTATACTTTGTGAACATTGGCACGGCATCCGAACCCGGGATCGCCTCCGCCACCTCCCCACGCGATGGCAAGCAACTTGTTGGCGCTACTCGAACGCATATTCACCCGCCTGCTCCACTCCCTGAGCTTCAAGCTCTCGTTCTCGGTGGGGTTGATCATTTTTCTGGCCGTGGCCGCGGCCTCCTGGCTTCAGCTGGATCAGCAGCGCCGCCAGGCCATGGCCCAGGCCCGCGGTGACGTGGAGGGCTTCGCCGAGACGGTGCGGCGGGCGACCTTGTGGTCCATGTTGCGCAATGAACGCGACAGCCTGCACCGCATCGTGCAGGACGTGGCCCAGCAGGCCCATATCGAACGGGTGCGGGTCTTCAACAAGGAGGGGCGCATCATGTTCTCCTCCCTGGATGGCGAGGTGGGCCAGGAGGTGGACAAACAGGCCGAGGCCTGCTACGGCTGTCACGCCCAGGCGGCCCCCCTGGAGGCCCTGCCCAGCGGCGAGCGCACCCGGGTCTTCAGCCCCGCCCCGGGCCAGCGCCTGATGGCCACCATCCTGCCCATCTACAACGAGCCCGGCTGCTCCGGCCCGCCCTGCCACGCCCATCCTCCCCAACAAAAGGTCCTAGGGGTGCTGGACGTGGCCTACCGCCTGGACGACCTGGAGCGGCGTCAACAACGTCAGTTTTGGCAGACCCTGGCCTTCGCGGTGGGCCTGTTCCTGGTGGTCTCCACCATCATCGGCCTGGCGGTCATCCTCACCGTCAACCGCTCGGTCAAACGCCTGGTGGGCGAGGTGGACAAGGTGGCCATCGGCGAACATGGCGAGGTGGTGCCGGTCAGCGCTCCCGACGAACTGGGCCAGGTGGCCGAGGCCTTCAACCGCATGGCCCGGGAGGTGGCCCGCCGTTCACGGCTCAAGGACCAGCGCTACGGTCAGTTGGTGCACAATTCCACCGACGCGGTGCTGGTCATCGACGACCAGGGCACGGTGCGGGTGGCCAACCCCGAGGCCGGCCGCATCGTGGGGGAGCCCGCCGAGCGCCTGGAAGACGCCAAATTCGCGGATCTGGTGGTCGCCTCCGATCGTTCCAAGGTGCTGGAGGCCATGTACCGGGCCCTGGGCGTGGAGGAGACCAGCCGCACCCTCAGCTTCCGGGTGCTGGCCACCGGAGGCGAGGTCAAGGTCCTGGAGGGGCGATTCCGCCGTCTGGAGGACGACAAGGGCCAGCGGGTGGTGCTGGCCAACCTGCGCGACATCACCGTTCGCCGCGCCCTGGAGGAGGAGCTGGCCCGGCGGCGGGCCTTCGAGCAGGGCCTGATCCACCAGGCCCTCAACGCCATCATCGCCACCGACGACAAAGGTTTGATCCAGGTCTTCAACGAGAGCGCCGAGACCCTCCTGGAGGCTCCCTCGGCCGCGGTGGTGGGTCTGCGAGGCTATGGCGACTTCTTCCCCCGCGCCCAGGTGCGCCTGCTGAACCAGAACATCTTCCAAAATCCCCGCCGAGGCGAAGCCATCGTGCGGCCGGGGGTGGTCAAGACCGCCTCGGGCAAGCGCCTGCCGGTGCTCATCTCGGCCCGGCCGTTGTTCCTGGACGGCCGCTTCAGCGGCGCGATGCTCTTTTTGCAGAACCTGCGCGAGTCCAAGGCCCTCAAGGGCCAGCTCATCCGCCAGACCCGCCTGGCCGCGGTGGGACAGACCGCCGCCGGCCTGGCCCATTGCATCAAGAACCTCCTGCACGGCATGGGCGCCGCCGCCTATCTGGTGGATCAGGGCCTGGGCGATGGCGACCTGGAGTTGACCCGCCAGGGCTGGCGCATGGTCAAGCACAACCTGGAACAGGTCAACGGCCTGTCCCAGGACCTGTTGGCCTATGCCAAGGACCGAAGACCGCAGTATCAGCCCTTCGACCTCAACCGCCTGCTGGAGGAGGTGGCCGGACTGGTGGCGGGGCGCGCCCAGGAGTTGGGCGTGACGGTGCGGATAGAGGGCGACCCGGCCTGCGCCCGGGTGGTGCTGGACCCCCACGGCATCCGGCGGGTGGTGCTGAATCTACTGAGCAACGCCCTGGACGCGCTGGCCGAGGCCGCCAGCCCCCCAGCCAAGCCCGAGGTGGTGCTGCGCTGCGGCCGGGACGGCTTCGGCCTGGTGACGATCAACGTCAGCGACAACGGCCCCGGCATCACCCCCGAGGTCCGGCGGCATCTTTTCGCCGGCCTTTTCTCCACCAAGGGCAGCCGAGGCACCGGCCTGGGCCTGCTGGTCAGCCAGAAGATCGTAGAGGAGCACGGCGGGGCCATCGACTGCTTCAGCGTGCCCGGCCAGGGGGCGCGCTTCACGGTGGTGGTGCCGGACCTGGCCGAGGCCGAGCCCGCCACCTCCGGGGCCTAATCCCGGCGCAGCGACTGGAGGCGCATCCCCAGGGATTGCCCCGCCACCGGCCGGGCCAAGAGCGGACCCAGCGTTGCCTGGAGCCGGGCTTGGTGCTGGGGCGGGACCGGCAGGCCGGGCAGGTTCTCGCAGGCCACCAGGCCCCTAGCCTCCCCGCCCAGGACCAGGGCCAGCACCGGTCCCAGATAGCCAAAGCCTCCCCCGGCGTCGGCCTGCTCCACCAGCTGGAAGAACACCGTGTCCAGGGTCACCCACCAGGGGTCCTGCTCGGCCTGTCCATCCGGGGGGCAGCGCCGGCGCGAGGCCATGGTCCGACAGGCCAGGGGCCGGGCCTCGTAGGCCTGGCAAAGACCGTCGGCCAGCAGGGGGCAGGGCCGGGCCGGGGGCGGGTCGGACTCGGCCGGAGGCTCCTCTTGGGCCAGGCACATCCGGGCCAGGGCGTTCATGCTCCAGGCCGGCCGGTAGACCTCCGGGGAAGCGGCCCCGGCCAGACGCTCCAACAGGTCCTCCCGCCCGACCAGGCGCAAATGCTCCACCAGATGCGCCGCCTCCAGGGTGGTGAGCTGCACCCGGTCCCGGCAACAAGCGGCGCAGCCCGGCGCGCAGGCCGTCTCCCGCTCCCGCGTCAGCTCGTCATGGGCACGATACAGCTCCCGCAGCACCAGGTCCGCCATGCTCAACCAATTTGTATCACTGTTCATTTTCCCAATGCTCCTCGCCTGCGCGCGCCCGTGGGCCACGTTGACAGTCCATTATCACACGCCTATATTTAGCGTGATATCATCGAGTGGAAGCCACCAACCGCCACCAAGGCGACACGGAACGGCCGGTTGGCGGTGATCATAATGGTTTGGTTCGCTTCTCGTTCCGTGTCGCAGGAGTCTGCCGGCCATGCAAGCCATCAAGCCGCCGCGCCAGAGGGAAGTCACCTGCCCCAAGTGCAAGCGAGTCTTCCTGACCAGCCTGCTGGGCGTGGCCTATTGTCCCTATTGTCGGACTCCCACCAAGCTCGAACCAGGATTCAGCCCCACCCGCTGAGGCGCCCAGCCGGCAGGGGATGACCGGGCCGCGAGGGCATGGGAGCCGGGCTCCGGCGGCTCGGCCTGCCGGCCGGGCCGCGATCCGCCTTGGCCCCACCACCCAGGATAACCCTTGATGAACGCCCAACTGCCCACCACCGAGATCATTGGACCACCCAACCTCTACCCCGGTTTCGCCCACTTCGCCCTGCGGGCCCTGGTGCCCGGCAGCGACGCTCCCTGTGAAATCCGCTTGGAGAGCCTCCTGCCCAACCATCCAGAGCCGCGCCTGGTGGTGGCCCTGACCAGAGGAGCGGAGATCACGCCCGCCTGGCGTCAGCGACTCTTGCAGAGCGGCGTCACCCACGTCTTCGCGCCGCTGGAGGAGCTGGATCTGCTGCTGGCCTATCTCTCCCAACAGTCGCAACTGGCCTTGGCCGGATCGGCCGGCGAGGATCCCATGCTGGGCTGTCATCTGGCCTACGAGCACGCCCTGTGCTGTCTGAAGGCCGCCCTGCTGGACCCACGCAACGGCCGTCGCCTAGGGTTGGGAGCCGCCACCGTGCGCAAGCTGGTGGACATGATCTGGGACAATCACACCACCCGCCAGGCCATGCTCAAGATGCTCTCCCGCGATCAGGATCTGGCCAGCCACGGCCTCAACACCTGCCTGCTGGCGGTGGGGTTCGCCCGTTGCCTGGGCTGGTCCCGTTTGGCGGCCGAGCGTCTGGGTCTGGCCATGTTCTACCATGACTTGGGCCTGGTGGACCTGGACCACCCCGGCCCTGACGACGCCATTTGGGACGGCATCCGCGAAGGCACGGCCATCGAGGACCACCCCCGCCTGGCAAGAGACTACCTGCTGGGGATCAAGGACCTGGACCCTGGAGTGCCGGAGCTGGTCTACAGTCATCACGAGAACCTGGACGGCAGCGGCTATCCCCGGGGGCTGGCCGGTGAAGCCATCGGCGCCGAGGCCAGGGCGGCCCGAATCGTGGACATCTACGAGACTGGCACCTCCGGGGCGTGCGGGCGGCAATACTCGAACCCCTATGCCCTGCTGCTGGTCATGCGCAACGAGATCGGACTCTGGCTGGACCGGTCACTCCTGGAGCAGTTCGTCCGCTTCCTGGGCCAGATCTAGAGCCCCGAGCCCCCTTGCCCCGGTCCGCGCGGCTTGACAGCCGTGCGAGCCCGGCCCTATGCTCAAACAAGGCGATGAGTTCGGTTGCGGGCGGCCGATGATTTCGCCCTGACCCGGCTGGACGCGCCGGGCGGAACCCTTGACAAGGAGGTGGTTGGTCATGAAGGCGGGAGTTGTCTTCACCGGTACCGGTCCGATCCTGATCCTGACCACCTTCTCGTCCTTCGATGACGCCAAGTTCGTCGAAAAACTGGCGCGCAAGGGCATCATCAAGTATATCGCCCACGAACTGGACCTGGACCTGGTCCGCCAGCGCTACGGCCAGCACTTCGAGGTGATCCTGGGCGACCTGAAGCAGGACGACGACCTCAGGGTCCTGGACTACAACGGTCACAACGTCTTCTATAATTTCTCCTTCAAGGAGTGGGGCCCCCCCATCCTCCACGAATAGTCCGGCTTGGACGCGGGCGGGGCCTTGACCGCCCCTCGGGGCGATGATATGCTGCTGCCAATTGGAGGTATGGGCTAACATGACACTCGCGGGCCGTCGATTTATGGGCTTCTACTATTGCCCGGCCGCGTGTGTCCGCCGGCCC
>JAIWNN010000068.1 GCA_020216805.1 Desulfarculus sp.
GCCCGAGACCAGGGCCGGCACCATCCGCATCACCGCCACCCCCATGGCCATGTCCTCCAGGCCCAGGCCGCGTTGGTGGCGGTAGGCCACCACCTGGGGACTGAACTGGCTGGCCAGGATCTGCTTGTAGGCCCGGCCCAGGCCCTCGCGCCGCACATTGAGCAAGGTCTCGAACTGACCGGCGAAGCCGGCGCTGGTGTCCTCCATCAGAGCGCTGGAGCGCACCGCCACCCCCCGCTCGGGATGGGCGGCCACCACCTGGTCATAGCCCTCCAGCAGGGCGCGCTCCAGGTCGGGGGGCAACTCGCCTTCGTTGATCAGGCTGGCCACCTGGCCGCAAGAGATGACCACCTCGCCCTGTTGGTCCAGTTTGCAACGCAGCAGAATCTCCTGGATGACCCCCCAGAGATCGTTGTGGTCCATGAACTGCTTGAAGGCGTAGGTGGTGACCGCGAAGCCGGGCGGCACCGGCAGCCCCAGGTGGCTGGCCATCTCGCCCAGATGGGCGGCCTTGCCCCCCACCAGGTCCTCCTGGTCCATTCCCAGACGGGAAAAGGGGATCACCAGATCGGATTCGGGGATCGCCCTGCGGCGGCTGAGGATTTGGTCGATTCGGGCGCTCAGCTCCCGCCAGACCTCGGGCAGGCCCTGGGCCGAGGCCGGGGACATCGCCTCCAGGTGGGCCACGATCCGACCCACATCCTGGTTGAGGGCCCGCACCCGCTCCCGCACATAGTCCAGGGAGAGTTCGCCCTCGCCGCGCAGTTTGGCCTGGAGATCGGCCATGGCCTCCAGGGCGCGGTTGTTGGCCTGGAGCAGGCCAATGAACTGCTGATAGCGCTGGGCCAGGGGCAGTCCAGGCACCGCGTTGGCCAGATCGGTGGCGGCCGTCTCCCCCGTCGGACCGTTCTCGCCCGCCCGCTTACCACCGCCAAAACCCAATTTGCCCAACCAGTTGAGCGCCATGGCATCCGCACCGGGCGCGGACGGACCCCGGGGGGGCCGCCCGCGCCGGGTTGTCTAGACGGCTAGGATGGACAGGCTCACCTCGTGGAAGATGTCCTCCAGCCGCACCACCCCCAGGACCTTGCCGCCCTCCATCACCGGCAGCAGATCCAGGTTGTCGGCCAGCATGATGTGGCTGGCCTTGATCAGGCTGTCGTCGGCCTGGACCACATGCCCCACCGGAGACATGAATTCCTTGATGGCCTTCTTGGCCTGCTCTTGGGCCCCGGCGGCCAGCAGATCCTCCCAGGCCAGGGGGGTGGTGGTCTGTGGGGAGCGGGCGAAGCTGGGCTCAATGCCCCGCAGAATGTCCTTCTGGGTGAGAATGCCCTGCAGCTTGTAGGCCTCGTCGAAGACCAGCACCGTGCGCCGGCGCTCGCCGGGGGCCAGACCCTGCTGGGCCAGGGTCAGTTGCACCATGGCCTCCTTGAGGCTGGCCCAATAGGGCATGTGGGGATAATTGGTGAGGGGGATCAAGAGGTCCCGGACCTTTTTCTCGACCTGACCCTTAGTCATCTATTCATCTCCCTGTGCCGGCCCGGGGGGGCCGTCTTTCTCCGGCGGGCTGCTGTGGCGCATCACCAGCGGCAGGGCCTCCCCCGGCTCCAGACGATAGGTTTTGATCACTTCCAACAGTTTTTGTCCCTGGGTCTTGATCTCCGCCGTCAGGGCGGAGCGCTGTTCCTCGGAGCAGCCGCCGGCGTGCAGCCGATTCAGCGCGGCCATCACCGCCTGGCTGGGTGCGCGGGCCCGGAGCCGGAACTCCTGGGCGCAGGCCACGCACAGGCCAGTCCCGGCGTCCAGGGCCAGACGCCAGCCCCGGCGGCCGCAAACCGGGCAACGCGACTTGAGCCGCATTCTCCCCCTCCGGCCTCGAGGTTAGCATCAAACCGCGTTTCCACGCCAGCGCCCTCCCGGTCCCTACTTGATCAAGATCGGCATGCCGAACAACGGCCAGATCACCAGGATGGCGATGGTCAGCACCACCATCAAGATGATGTTGGCCGGCCAGCCCCAGAGGAAGAACTCGCCGGTGGTGAACTGCTTGGACTCGTAGGCCATGGCGTTGGGCGCCGCGCCGATCAGCAGGTTGAAGGGCATGCCGGCGGTGACAAGCGCCGCGAACAGCACCACCTCGGGGGTGACGCCCATGTACTTGGCGATGACCAGGGCCACCGGCAGGCTGATGGCGATGGCGGCCACGTTCATGATGAAATTGGTCATCATCAATACGAAGAAGGCGATGGACAGCAGGAAGACCAGCCAGTGGGCGTTCTGGAACATGGTCAGCCAGTGCACCGCCAGCCACTCGGCCGCGCCGGTCTTCCACAGGCAGAAGCCGATGCTCATGGCGCCGCCGAACAGGAAGAGGATGTTGAGCGGCAGATCCTCCAGGTCCTTGATGTCCAGGACCTTGGTCAGGAAGAACAGCAGGGTGGGCACCAGGATGATGGCCGCTCGATCCAGGTCGGCCAGGGCCGGCACGAAGCTCTTGGCCGCGAACATCAGCACCATCACTGCAGTGCAGATGAGCACGAACTTTTCCTGCCAGGCCATGGGGCCCAGCTCCCGGGTCAGCACCGCCACCCGCTCGCCCAGACCCTCGATGCGCTCCTTCTCGGGCTTGAAGACCACCATCATGAACAGCCAGAGCAGGATGACCATCGCCACGCCCACCGGCCACATGTACCAGGTCAGCTCGAAGAAGCCGATGTCCTTGCCGGTGAAGGTCTGGTACATGCCGGCGGCGGCCACGCCCCGGGCCGCACCCAGGAAGGTGATGATGGATCCGGCTCCGGCCACGTAGGCCATGCCGATGAACAGGGCCTTGCCGAACTTGGTGACCTTCTCCTCGCCGTCGGTGTACAGGGCGTGAATGGCCATCAACAATGGCATCATGGCCGCCGCCACCGCGGTATGGGCCATCAACAGGGTCATGGCCGCCACGGTCAGGTAACTGCCCAGCAGGATGATGCTGGTGCGCTCGCCGACCATGGTCAGCATCTTGTAGGCCATGCGCTTGGTCAGCCCGGAGCGGGTGAAGGCCATGCCCAGCACCAGCGAGCCGAAGATGAACCAGACCGAGGGATCCAGGAAGTCGCGGAAGCCCTCGCCGCCCTTGCGCAGATGGAACAGGGCCTGCATCACCCCGATCATCACGCTGGTCACACCGATCGGCAGCACCTCGAAGACCCACCAGGTGCCGGCCATCAAGAACAGGCCCAGGGCCAACTGACCCTCGCGGCTGATGGCGAAGACCTTGCCCTGGGGATCGGCGGCGTTGGGCAATTGCGGCAGGTAATAGAACAAAACGAAAAGCCCGATTCCCAAAAAAATGAAGACAACGCGCTTGAAGTCGACGGCCTTCTTCTTGGGCGCCAGTTCGATGGTCTCGGGCATGGGCGGCAGGCCGCCGCCGGGTGATCCGCCCGCCTGGGTTTTCACGGCATCGCTCATGGGTGCCATCCTCCTCGCTTCACTCACTCGTCCGGGTTAGAAACAACCATGGTTCGCGTCTTGCATCGCCCGGGATCACCCCCTCCGTGAAGGGGCCGTCGCCCGGGCCCAACCGGCCTACAAGCAGGAAGGGTGCCAGCCGCGCCAGCCGAGGCGATAATGGCATATCAGCTACTGATGACAACGTTTTTCAGCTACCATCTCGGCCAGACCACCACCCCTCGCAGGACCTGGGGGCCTGCGGGCGTCAACAATTGGTGACACTCCTTGCAACTCTAGGGCTTAACGGCGTGAAATAGTTCACTTATAAATCTGTCCTCTGGGAAGGACCATTACCGCCCCCGGCTGACCTCTGGGGTCTGACATCCAGGCTCGGCTTTATCGGTTTGCGACGCGACGCGGCTGTAGTAACCTTGAATGGCAAGGCGCAAACAGCCCATGCCGATCAGCGGCAAAGGAGCAAGATATGCAAAAGTTCGCTTCGGTGGATGAGGCGTTGGATTTCGCCATCGCCAAAGAGGAGCAGGCCGCACGTTTCTACAATGATGTGGCCGCCAAGGCCAAACCCTGGATGGCTGAGATTTTCAGGGGCTTCGCGGCCGAGGAGGCCAAGCACCAGGCCAAGCTGCTGGGTGTCAAGCGGGGCCAAAAGATGCTGGATGCGGCGGCCAAGGTCCAGGATCTCAAGCTCAGCGATTACCTGGTGGCCGACGATAACTGGGACGGCGCCGACTACCAACAGGCCCTGATTCTGGCCATGAAGCGTGAAAAGGCGGCCTTCAAACTCTACACCGACCTGGCCGCATCCACCCAACTTACGGAACTGCAGGAGCTTTTCCTGGGCCTGGCCCAGGAGGAAGCCAAGCACAAGGTGTCGCTTGAAATCGAATACGACAAGGTCATTCTGACCGAAAACTAGTCCAGCGGCGACCAAGCCCCAAAACCTGGTGTTTTTCAATCACCGGCTGGCCTTGCGCAGGCCATGCAACACCGGGCCGGTCCCGCTGGGGACCGGCCCGCCAATGACACCCTCCGGGCCCCGCAGACCGGAGGGAGGTCATTTCAACCTGATTCGACATCCTGCCCAAGGTCTTGATCGCGGGGAGGACGTCCTCCCTCATCGCCGCGACCTTCCCAGGCGGCCGGGCGGAGTTCGGCGGCCTCTCCCCGCTTTGAGGACCGCGTTCCCTTCCGCCCCGACCGACCTGGGAGGCTGCATCCGTCTTCTTCCGCGCCTGGCGCTCAGGCCCTGGCGCCCGCGCGCCCCAGGGCCAGCAATTCCTTGGTGTGCTCGCGGCTGTCCAGGATGTAAAGGATCAATCCCACCTGGCTCAACTCCTCCTTGATCTGCATCAGCTTGCTGCGGTCCACCGACTTCATGCGGATGTAGACCCGCCGCCGTCCCTCGGCCACCCGGTCATAGCTGCTCAGGATGCTGACCATGCGTCCACCGTACTTGCGGATGACGTCGGCGGCCCGCTTGATGGACCCGGGCTCGTCCGGCAGATCCAGGGCGAACTGCACCCCACCCCGGGTGACCCCGGTCAGGCTGATCAAGGCGCGGAAGATGTCGCTCTGGGTGAGCATGGCCACCACCACCCCGCTGTCGTCCACCACCGGCACGCCGGAGATCTTGTTCTCCAGCATGGTCAGGGCGGCCTCCTCGATGGTGTCGTGCATGTGCACGGTGATGGGCTTGGGGGTCATGATGTCCTTGACCTTGACCCGGCTCAGCAGGTAGGCCAGTTCATGCACCTCCAGGGCGGTGGCGTCGCTGGCCCCGGCCCGCTTCAGGTCCTTGTCGCTGACGATGCCCACCAGCCGGCCATCCTTGATCACCGGCAGCCGCCCGATGTGGTTCTCCTTGAGCAGCCGCATGGCGTGGCTCATGGAGTCCTCGGGGTCCACGCTCACCAGCCGAGTGCTCATCCAGTTGACCACCAACATGGTCCACCTCCCGCCCGGTTCGAATTCTCCGGTCTTGCGGCCAGTCCGGTCGTCGACTCTGGTTGCAGTTTAGTCTGTACCCAGGGGACGGGGAATAGAAGACAGGCCTCATATGCCCGCCGCCCATTCCCTAAAAGAGGTTGGGGTGATCCCACCAGAACCCGGCGCGGTCCGGGAGGAGGACTGGATCGGTTGTTGCCTGCGATCCCGGATCAGGGATTCAGCGGCTCCAACTGTCCGGATCCACCAGGCCGATGGCCATGGCGTACTTGACCAGTCCGATGACGTCGTGGCGGCCCAGCTTGGCCATGATTCGGGCCCGGTGGTTGTCCACCGTTTTGGGGCTGAGAAACAGACGGTTGGCGATTTCCTTGTTGGGTAGGCCCTCCACGATCAAGCGCAGGACCTGGCGTTCGCGGTCGGTGAGCCGCTCTTGGGGCTCGCTCTCCATCCCCGCGTCCTTGTCCGGCAGCTTGACGAACTCGTCGACGATATGGCCGGCCACCGGAGAGTCCAGGTAGCACTCGCCGCGCAGCACCGCCTTGACCGCGTCCAAGAGTTTGTCGCCGGCCGAGTCCTTGAGCACGTAGCCCCGGGCTCCGGCCTTGAGCGATTCCATGATGAAGGCCTTGCGCGAATGGACGCTGAGGATGATGACCCTGGTCTCCGGCGCCAGCGCGATGATCTCCCGGGTGGCCTCGATGCCGCTCTGTTCGGGCATGCTGATGTCCATCACCACCAGGTCGGGCTTGAGCTTCTTGACCGTCTCCACCGCGGCGAATCCGTCGGCCGCCTCGCCCACCACCTCCAGGGCCGGGTTCTTGGCCAGCACGTTCTTGATGCCCTCGCGAAAGATGGCGTGGTCGTCGCAGATCACCACGCGGTGAGCGGTTTCCTTCATGGCTTGCCTCCCAGGGGCAACCGGGCGGTGAGGGTGGTGCCCTGGCTGCTGGATTGGATGCTCAGATCGCCGCCGATCAGGCGGATGCGCTCGTCCATGCCCAACAGACCCATGTGCTTGTTATCCGGTCCCGCGCCCAGGGCCGCGGCCACGTCGAAGCCGCCCCCCTGGTCGGTCACGGTCAGGCGCAGCTCGTCGCCGGTCTGCTCCAGGACCACCAGCGCCCGCTCGCTGCCCGAGTGCTTGACGGCGTTGGTCAGCGACTCTTGCACGAACCTGAACAGGGCGGTCTTGGCCTCGGGGCTCAGGGCCTTCTCGTCCACCTCCTGGAGCCGGGTTTCCACCTGGATCAGTCCGGACTCGCCCAGAGACTCGCAAAGGTCTTCCAACGCCGCCACCAGGCCGAAGTTGTCCAGGATGGCCGGGCGCAGGTGGTAGGCCATGGCCCGGATGCGGTCCATGATCTTCTGCGACAGACGGATCAGGCGTTGCAGCTCGCCGGCCTCCTCGCCGCTCCGCTGCTGGGCCAGAGATTGCAACCCGATCTTGAGCGCCGAGAGGAGTTGGCCCAGCTCGTCGTGCAGGTCCAGGGCCACCCGCTTGCGCTCCTCCTCCTGGGCGTTGATCAGCTTGTGGGACAGCTCCCGCACCCGGCGCTCGGCCAAAACTTGCTGGCTCATGTCCCGGGCCACGCCCCGGCGGCCCACCAGACGCCCCTCGCGATCGAATAATCCCCGCGAATGGATGGCCAACCAGCGCAGGCTGCCGTCCTTGGCCCGGTGTCGGAGCTCCAGGTTGCTCATCTGTTCACCTTGGGAGGCCCGCTGCCGCTCCTCGTCGAACTTGTGCCGGTCCTCGGGCACCACGTACTCGCGCCGGGGGCGGCCTATCATCTCCTCGGGTCGGTAGCCCAGCACCGCCAGGGAGGCGTTGCTGACAAAGGTCAGCCGTCCCTGGGCGTCCATCTCGTAGACCATGTCCGGCAGATCCTGCACCAGGCTGCGGTAGCGCTCGGTGGAGGCCACTAGGTCGGCGGTGCGCTCGGCCACCAGTCGCTCCAGGGCCCGCGCCTCCCCATCCACCCGGGCCAACAGGCGCTGCTGGATGCGGTAGCGGCTCAACAGCAAAAAACCCACCAACAACAGGCACAGGAAGAGCAACAGCAAGAAGAAGAGAATGTTGCCGAACATGGCCCGCGATGGGGCCATGGCCGCCTGATAGTCATGCAGCACCACCAGGATCCAATCCAGGGATGGCACCCGGGCGGCGGCGGCAAATGAGTGGCCCGGGGTGTCGGGCTGGCCGACGATGGTGGTCAGGGACTGGGCCTGGTGCACCAGGTTTTCGCGCACCTGGCGGGCCAGATCGATCAGGGCCGGGGGCTGGTCCAGGGCCTGGGCCAGGCCCTGGGCCACCACCTGACCCCGATGGTCGAAGAGATGAAAGGTGCGTCCCGGTCGGGCCGAGAAGCGCTCGAAAACCTCCCGCCAGAAGTCCACCCGCTGCGAAATTCCCAAATAGGCCAAAATCCCGCCCTGGGAGTCGGGGACGACGGCGCCCAGGGTCACCACCGGGGGGTGGGGGGGCCGCGTGGCGGGGTGGACACCGGAGATAAAGACTCGCTCCGGAACGAGTTGGTCCAGAACGCTTGTCAGCCCGGGATGGCTGTCTTTTTCCGACGACGGCTCCGGGACCATCAGACGAAGGGCGCCCTGTCGGTTGGCCAGGAAAACCGATTCGATCTCCTGGGAGCCGGCGAACATCGGGGAGATCAAGGTTTTCATCTCGGACAAGTCGTCCTGTTCAATGGCCTGACGCAAAACTTTGCGGGAAGAGACGGTTTGCAGGCGTTTGAGCAGGCCGTTCTGATGGTCGGCCACGAACTGGCTGCCCAGCTCGGCCAGGGCCAGGTCGGCGGCCATGGTCTCGCGCTCGGCTTGGTCGCGCAGGGTCCGGAAGACCACCAGACTATAGGACCCGCCCAGGATGATGAGCAAGACCACGGCGGCGAAGGCCATGTAAACCAACCGTCGCCAGGAGAGACTTTGTTCGAGCTTGTGGCGATCCACCCTGGCTCCCCCCATGGGCCTGCCGCTGATTCCCCCAGCCGCAGTCAATATACAGCATTTCCGTAACCCAACCAACCACTCCGGCCCCATCCTCCTCCGCCCGCCGCCCTCCACCTGAGGGCCACTTGGGGATTTCCCCCCCCGACAATTGAGGCTTGCCCTCTATTTCCCCGGTTTGGGAGCTCCACTAAACTGCGATCAATGAGACCATGTGATGGTGGAGAAGTGGATCAAGTGGGCGCTAGCGGTGAAGAGCTCAGGGTGCTGGTGGTGGAGCAGGACGACGACCTGCGTCATTGGTTGGGAAGGTTCCTGGGCTTGAGCGATGGCTTCAAGGTGGTGGGATACCTGGACCGCGATGCCGACCTCAAGGCCGAGGTCGAGCGCCTGACCCCCGATCTGCTCCTGCTGGACACCCACACCACCAGCCGTCTGCCCCCGGAGACCCTGGCGGAATTGCGGCGCGCTCTACCCCGGCTCTACGTGGTGCTGATGGACCTGGAGGAAGGCCCTAACTACGAGCGCCTGGCCAAACGCGGCGGAGCCGATGGATTCCTGTGCAAAGTCAGGGTGCCCGAATCCCTGGAAAAGCTGCGGGCGGCGGTGATCGCCAAGGCTCGGCAGGCGGCGGTGGCTTGAGGATTAGGTGCGCTAGAACCCGCGCCGCTGGGTCGAGGTGCGAATTGGGACTTGCAAAATCATTGTGGATTATATCACAATGCGGCACCGATTAGCTGCGAATTGCAAAGGTTAGGTTGCAAATGGCAACAGTTTCCCCGCTAGCCTTCCCCCCCCTCCCGGACGCCGCGCCCCGGCCAATCGTATGGCGCGGCGGGCGGGCTCGCACCCGCCAGGGCGCCCACGCTATCGCCTGCTGCTTCCAGGACCGGCCAGCCACATCCCGCCAGTGGAGCCAGAGGCCGTCGACGATTCGGCCAGGGGAGGCCTGAGGCGCATGGACGAGATCAAGGTGCTGTTGGTCGACGACGAGCAAGGTTTTCTGGAGGCCATGGGCAAACGCCTGGCCAGGCGCGGCCTAAGCGTGCGCATGGCTCCCGGCGGCCGGGAGGCCCTGGCGATGCTCCAGGAGGAGCCCAGCGACGTGGTGGTCTTGGACCAAAAGATGCCCCAGATGGACGGCCTGACCACCCTGTCCCAGATCCGGGAAAGATTTCCGGAAGTCAAGGTGATCATGCTCACCGGCCACGCCACCGTGGATTCAGCGGTCAGCGGCATCGCCCTGGGGGCCTTCGACTATCTGGTCAAGCCCTGCGACCTGGACACCCTGCTGGCCCAGATCCACGCCTCCCTGGGCCGCAGGCCGGAGTAGGAAGCGCGCGTAAGCCAGCCGGGCGAGAAGCCCGACCAACCAAAAACCTGCCATCGGACCAAAGAGGAGTGGAGGGACAATAGACATGGGTTTGGCAAAAAAATGCGGACAGTTTCTGGTGGCGGCCAGCCGCGCCCACGCCCAGTGGGAGCTGGAGACGTCCCGGACCATACTGGGGGATAAAAAGCGCCTGGCCATCCTGGGCCTGCTGCTGGTGCCCATCATCCTGGGCGGGGTGGCCTTCGCCGACCAGCTGGGCGACGCCATCCCCCAGTTCATCGGCGGCAAAAA
>JAIWNN010000156.1 GCA_020216805.1 Desulfarculus sp.
CGGCCCTGGGCGTGGCCGTGGGGCTGGTGGCCGGCGGCTGGTGGGCCGGGGCGGCGCGCATGACCGTGGTGCGCGCGGCCATGGACCAGGCCCCCCGGCTCGCGGTCAGCGTGGTCCAGGCCGGGGTGCCTCAGGACCAGCTCTGGCTGCCGGCCATGCGCGGCGAGGTGGTCCGGCGCTACCTGGAGCTGACCCGCCGCGAGGCGGACCAGGTGGGCGAGCGGCCCTGGCTGGCGGTCTGGCCGGAGTCGGCCGCTCCCTTCTATTTTCTGGTCCAGGCCCGCGAGAGCCAGCCGGTGCTGGAGTTGGCCCGGGAGCTGAGGGTCCACATCGCCCTGGGCTCCAACGGCCTGATCGACCCCGGCCCGCCCCTCCAGGCCAGCAACCGGGTCTGGCTGGTGGGGGCCGACGGCCGGCCGGAGGGGCATTACGACAAGGTGCACCTGGTGCCCTTCGGCGAGTACGTGCCGCTGCCCCAGGTCTTTTTCTTCGTGCGGGCGGTGGCCGCCCTGGGCCTGGACTTCCGGGCCGGTCAGGAGGGCGACACCCTGGACGTGGCCGGGTGCAAGGTCGGCCCCCTGATCTGCTACGAGTCGATTTTCGCCGAGCTGGCCCAAGCCCAGGCCCGGCGCGGAGCCCAGTTGTTCATCAACCAGACCAACGACGCCTGGTACGGGCGCACCGGCGCCAGCTATCAGCAAATGAGCCACCTGGCCCTGCGCGCGGTGGAGAACCGCCGCGCCGCGGCCCGGGCCGCCACCACCGGGGTCAGCGGCTTCGTGGGCCCCGATGGCGTCATCACCGGCCAGACCGGGCTGTTCACGTCCGAGGCTCGCACCAGCCGGCTGCCCTTGCTGGCTCTGTCCACCCCCTTCACCGCTAGCGGGGACCTGGCCGGACCCTTGGGCCTGGCCCTGGGGGTGATGGGGGTGGCGGCAGCCCGCTGGCGAAGGCAAAAAACAGAGGAGTAATAATATGTTCGAAGAGATGAAGGACCAACTGAATGCCCTGCGCCCCCGCCTGGACACCCTGCGGGAGTATCTTTGACCCCGTCGCCAAGCAGCAGCGGCTGGCCGAGCTGGACAAGGTCATGGCCCAGCCCGGCTTCTGGGACGACCAGCAAAAGGCACGCGAGGTCTCGCGCGAACGCACCGAGTTGGAGCAGGGTCTCAAGGGCATCCAGCAGCTCGTTCACGCCTATGAAGACGCCGAGATCCTCCTGGATTTGGCGGTGGAAGAACAGGACAAGGCCGCGGCCAAGGAGGCCGGGGAGGCCATCGAGGAGCTGAGCCGGGGCCTAGCCCGGCTGGAGGCGGCCCGGCTGCTGGGCGGACCCGACGACTCCCGGGGGGCCATCGTCAACATCAACGCCGGCGCCGGCGGCACCGACGCCCAGGACTGGGCCCAGATGCTTCTGCGCCTCTACACCCGTTTCGCCGAGCGCCAGGGTTACAAGGTGGAGATCCTGGACTTCCAGGAGGGCGAGGAGGCGGGCATCAAGAGCGCCACCATCGCCCTGGACGGCTACCAGGCCTATGGCCAGCTCAAGGGCGAAACCGGCATCCACCGCCTGGTGCGCATCAGCCCCTTCGACGCCAGCCACCGCCGCCACACCGCCTTCGCCTCGGTTTTCGTATCGCCCCAGGTGGACGACGACATCGAGATCGAGATCAAGGAGGCCGACCTCAGGGTGGACGTGTTCCGGGCCTCGGGGGCCGGCGGCCAGCACGTCAACAAGACCTCCTCGGCGGTGCGTCTGACCCACCTGCCCACCGGGGTGGTGGTGCAGTGCCAGAACGAGAAGAGCCAGCATCGCAACAAGGACCTGGCCCTGAAGGTGCTCAAGGCGCGGCTCTACGAGATGGAGCTGGCCAAGCGCGAGGCGGAGAAGAAGCAAATCCACGACAGCCACCAGGAGATCGCCTGGGGCAGCCAGATCCGCTCCTATGTGCTAGCCCCCTACCGCCTGGTCAAGGATCATCGCACCGGGGTGGAGGTGGGCAACGTGGACGCGGTCCTGGACGGGGACCTGGACCAGTTCATCCAGGGTTACCTGCTGTGGCGGGCCGGGGCCTAGGGCCGGTGGGGCGGAGGCGGCCAAGGGCTCAGCCCAATTGGCTTTCGTCCGGCTCGTCGGGGGCCACCGGCCCCAGAATCTCCAACAATCCCCTCACCATGGCCGGATCCCAGAGCAGCCCCGCGTCCTCCTGGATCACCTCGCGGGCGGCTTGATCGCCCAGGGCCGGGGTGGGGCCATAGCCGTGGCGCAGGTTTTGGTAGGCGTGGACCACCCCCACCAGGCGGGCCGCGGGCGGGATCGCCTCGCCCTTGAGGCCGTCGGGAAAGCCGCTGCCGTCCAGGTGCTCGTGGTGGTGGCGCACCACCGGGATGATGTCGCGCAACACCTCCACCCGGGACAGCAGCCGCGCCCCCAACAGGGGGTGCTCGGTCTCCATATCCGGCGGCCGATGGTCCGGGGGCAGGGGGCTGCCCACCAGATCCAGGGGGGTGGCCAGGTAGCCGACGTCATGGAACAGCGCCCCCAGGAACACCGCCCGCACCGCCTCCTCCGGCCAGACCAGATGGCGGGCCAGGCTCTCGCTGAGCTTGGCCAGGTTGCGACCGTGGGTCAGGAGCATGGGGTTGGCCAGTTGGTAGAGGTCCAACAGGAGATGGGTGACCTCGGCCAGGGCTTGGCGCTGTTCCGGCAGGACGTGGTGCAGAGGGATGCTGGCGTCCGGCATGGGGACCTCTCGCGGCAACTGTTTGTGAAAACTAGATTACCGATGTTTCATCCTCTTGGCAATGGCCATCGGCGGCGTGAACAAAAGGCGACGTCGCGGCGGGGAGATGGTTCAACCGGCTGTAGGAACCGGGTTTTTCCGGCGCGGCGGCGCGAGGTCGACGCCACAATTTTGGCCACATTGTGGCAACTTATTGTGAAATCGTAACAAAATACCAAATCCGCGCTTGGGGATGGCCGCCAGGGAGGTAATGTTCTATAATAGTTGAGTCTGCCCATCACCCAACACATGCCTGCTGCCGACTGTGAAGGAACATCATGAGTGGGTCGATTGGGAGCCGAGTCCTAGCGGCTTTGGTGGTGGTCTTGTGGCTGGGGCCGGCCCTGGCCGAAGACCCGGCGGAGCTGGAAAAGGGCATCCGCGACCAGCTGGCCAGCGGCCGCACCCTGGAGGCCTGCCGGCTGGCGGTGAAGATGCAGCCCTTCAAGGGCCGTCCGGAATACGACCGGGCGAGGGAGCTACTGCTCCAGTACGGCATCTCGCTAGCCAGCCCTTTGGAATCATTTAGCATTCAGCGCATGATCGCCTTGCAGAACCTCCTGGAGGCCCAGCGCCGCCAGACCAAGGCCCTGCCCCGCACCGGCCCCTATCCCGACCATCCCGACGCCTGGGACGTCCCCCTACGGGTGGAGCTGATCACCCGACGCGCCTTCGTCTACCTGGTGCGTTCGGCCGGTCCCGACCGCAAATTCCTCACTGCGGACGACCTGGCGGTGGGCGTCCGGGACGAGGCCATCAGCGACACCAAGCTGCGCAATCTGCGGCTGGGGCTGGCCGCCGGGGAGGGACAGGCGGAGCTGCCGGCCGGCCCCCTGGTGGAGAGTAAATCCTCCGGCCAGGACCAGCCGGCCAAGGTCGAGGGTCGGGCCGTGGACCAGGCCGATCCGCGATTCGATCCTGTCCGGGCCGCCGGACGCCGGGGCCTGCACGGCGTCAGCGCTCCCCCCCCCGGCAGCCGGCCGGCTCCGGCTTTCGATCCTCTGCCCAGCGGCGGCGCGCGGAACGAGCTCCAGGGCGCGGGGAGCGGCAAGGCCGCGCCCGAACGCGAGATCACGGTGGACGAACTGCTCCAACGATAGTTGTGCAAGCAGCCCGGGAGCGGGCGAAAGATCGAGGCGGCAGTGGACCTGGGAAGCATCATCGGCATTGTGGTGGGCGTGGCCCTGGTGGTGGTCAGCATTCTGCTCTCCGGCAACCTGCTGGCCTTCGTCGACGTGCCCTCCATGCTCATCGTGATCGGCGGCACCTTCGCCTCCACCCTGGTGGCCTTCCCCATGTCCTCGGTGATGGGCGCGCAAAAGGCCTCCCTCAAGATCTTTTTCCAGCACCGCATCGATTCGGTGGCCACGGTGCGCATGATCCTGCAGGCGGCCGAGAAGGTGCGCAAGGACGGACCCCTGGCCTTGGAGAAGTTCAAGACCGACAACGAGTTCATGACCACCGCCTTCCAACTGGTGGCGGATGGCTACCGCCCCGACGACCTGCGCGAGGTGCTGGTCATCGAGCAGGAGGCCATCGCCGCCCGCCACGACGAGGTCATCAAGATCCTGGAGAAGATGGCCGAGCTGGCCCCGGCCTGGGGCATGATCGGCACCCTGATCGGCCTGGTGATCATGCTGCTGAACCTGAGCGACCCCTCGGCCATCGGCCCGGCCATGGCCGTGGCCCTGCTCACCACCTTCTACGGCGCGCTGTGGGCCAACTTCATCCTCTCGCCCAGCGCCGCCAAGCTGGCCGAGCGCAACGAGCGCGAGGCCGAGGACTATCGTCTGGTGGTGGAGGGGGCGGTGGCCATGGCCCGCAACGAAAACCCACGCGCCATCCAGCAGCGCCTGATCGGCTTCATGCCACCCGGCGACCGGGCCGCCCTGGGAGCCAAGGCCCGGGCCAAGCGCAAGGGATAGACCGCCATGGCCGGCAAGAACATCGTCGTCAAGAAGGGTCTGCCGCCGTGGATGGCCACCTTCTCCGATCTTTGCACCCTGCTGCTCACCTTCTTCGTGCTCCTGCTCACCTTCGCCAACATGGACGTGCAGAAGTTCCGCGAGATGCTGGGCTCGGTGCAGAACGCCTTCGGCGTCCAGACCATGGTCAAGGGCGAGTACCAGGCCGCCATCTCCCCCCAGCCGGCCCAGCATCCGACCCCGGGCGATCCCGGCGGATTCCGCGCCACCGCTCCCAGCCTCACCACCGCCCCACCCCCCGGGATGAGCGAGGCGGCGACCGAGGCCGAGGCCGAGGGCATGGCCCAGCAGGTGCGCGAGCTGGTGCGCTCCTCGGGAATGGGCGACATGGTGGATGTCAACGCCAGCAGCCGGGGGGTGCGCCTGCGGGTAAAGGGCAAGATCCTCTTCGAGCCCGGCCAGGCCCAGGTCCTGGACGGGGCCAAGAAATTCCTGGACGGCATCGTGCAGGTGATGAACCGGCACAGCTTCTACCTGACCGTGGAGGGACACACCGACAGCACCCCCATCAGCACCGCCCAGTTCCCCTCCAACTGGGAGCTGTCCGCCGCCCGGGCCACGGCGGTGCTGCGCTACCTGGTGGGCCGGGGGGTCTCCGAGAACCGGGTTTCGGCCATCGGCTACGCCTCCAACTACCCACTGGCCAGCAACAGCAGCGAGGACGGCCGCAATCAGAACCGCCGGGTGGAGTTTGTTTTCACCAAGAAACCCCTGCGCATCGCCGTAGATTGAGCAATAATCCACAAAGGGGCTTGCCAGACTGCCGGGCCACCACTTAAAGTGGTGGGCAGATCAACCCGCAGCCAAGGGGTGACGCATGGCCGAAATGACGATTCGGCAGGTGATGACCCCCGATCCGGTGACCGTGACCCCCGAGACCCCGGTGAGTCGGGCCGCCGCCCTGATGCTGGAGCGACGGATCAACGGCCTGCCGGTGGTGGACGGCTCCGGGGCGCTGGTGGGCATCATCTGTCAGAGCGACCTCATCGCCGAGCAGAAGAAACTGCCCCTGCCCAGCTTCTTCACCCTGCTGGACGGCTACATCCCCCTGACCTCGCTCAAGCACCTAGAGCGGGAGGTGGAACGCATCGCCGCGGTCAACGTGGGCCAGGCCATGACCCGCCAGCCAGTGACGGTGGGGCCCGAGACCCCGTTGAGCCAGGCCGCCGCCCTGATGGTGGACCACAATTTCCACACCCTGCCGGTGCTGGACCAGGGCCGTCTGGTGGGGGTGGTGGGAAAGGAGGACCTGCTGCGCTCCCTGTTCCAGGACCAGGGTTGACGGTCGACCAAGCCGGCCAGAGGCGCGGGAAGGCCGGCCGAGTTTCCTTGTGCAAAAGGGGCGACGGATCCCGGCCGCGAGGCTTGCGCGAGCGGCCGGCAAGCCCGCCAAACGACGATTAGGTCTTGACAGGGCTAGGGGTAATTGATAGACAGGTGAATGACTTTTTCTAGCCGCATCGGTTAAAAAAAGACCACAAGATAGATAAGATAAACCCGGAAGGAGGATTCCCACAATGCCTAATGTGACCTATAAGGGCAAAACCTACGAGGTGGACGAGGACGGCTTCCTGATGGATCCCGAGAAGTGGGATTTGGATTTCGCTTACTTCGTCAAGGAGTCCGAGGGCATCGCCGAGCTGAACGAGGAGCACTGGAAGGTCATCCACTACCTCCAGGACTACTACAAGAAAAACGGCATCGCCCCCATGGTCCGCATCATGACCAAGGTCACGGGCTACAAGCTGAAGCACATCTATGAGCTGTTCCCCAGTGGCCCCGGCAAGGGAGCCTGCAAGATGGCCGGCCTGGCCAAGCCCACCGGCTGCGTCTAAGCGCGGCGCTCGGCTGAGTCACGACGGCGCTCGGCCCCGGGGGCGGGCGCCGTCGTTTTACCTGGCGTATATACAAAATTTTGGCTAGAAGCGCTCGCGCCGAGGCCCGGAGGCCACCCGTGACCCCAGCCCCCACCAGTTCCGGCATCAACCTGCGCCCCACGCCCAAAGTCTATGACCGCGAACAGGACA
>JAIWNN010000069.1 GCA_020216805.1 Desulfarculus sp.
GGGCTGTCCACGGCGGCCGGGGCGCGGGTCGGGGCCAGGGGGGGCGGCGCGGTGGCGGCTTGGGGACGCGGGGCCGGGACCGGGGAGGGAGCCGGGGCTTTGGCCAAGGCCGGAGGGGCGTCGAAGCGCATCAAGATGTTGAAGCCCTCCTCGGTGGCCACCACCCCGCTGGGCTGGCCCGGGGCCAGGCCGGCCAGGGCCCGCATGAATTCCGAGCGGATGCGGGTCTCCGGCACCCGGCCCAGACGACCGCCGCGGCTGGCGGCCGGACCCACCGAGTAGTTTTTGGCCAGGCTCTCGAAGCTGTCGCCCTTGAGCAGGCGCTGGCGGATGGTGTCGGCCAGGGACTTCTGCTTGACCGTGATCACGCCCAGGTCGACCTCCTGGGCCCAGGCCGGGGCCGCGATCCCCCAAAGCAGGCAAGCCAACGTCAAACCCAGCAACCGGCCATGAAGGCTCATGGTTATCTCCCGCTAAAGGCGTTGAGGCGCTAGCCGAATCCGTTGGCGTCCAAGTAAACCCGGCCCCGCCGCTCGTGTCAACCGCTTTCGCCGACCCGCGGCCGGCATGGCCGCGCGGCGGCTTGACACTGTCCGGTGCCTCTGCTAGTAAGGAATCCTTCAGTCGTTCCAAGCCTCTTTTTCCCAGGAGGACGCCGGTCCACCCGGGCGCGGCTTCCGCGGAGCATGCCAGTGGTCAAAGGCAAGATCGAGATCGACCGCGAGAGATGCAAGGGCTGTGGGCTATGCATTTCGGTTTGTCCCAAGCACCGCATCGCCACCAGCGCGGGTTTGAACCAAAAAGGCTATTATCCGGCCGAGTTCACCGCGGCCGAGGGCAAGGACGGCTGCACCGGCTGCACCCTCTGCGCGGTGATGTGCCCGGATCTGGCCATCGAGGTGTACCGTGACTAAACGATTGATGCGTGGAAGCCATGTGTTGGGCGAGGCCGCGGTCCGCGCGGGCTGCCGTTTCTATTTCGGCTACCCCATCACCCCCCAGAACGAGGTGCCCGAGTACATGAGCGCCCGGCTGCTGGAGGTGGGCGGCACCTTCGTCCAGGCCGAGAGCGAGGTCGCCTCCATCAACATGGTCATGGGCGCGTCCATGGCCGGGGCCCGGGTGATGACCACCTCCTCCAGTCCCGGCATCAGCCTCAAACAGGAAGGCATCAGCTACCTGGCTGGCCTGGAGCTGCCGGCGGTCATCGCCAACATGATGCGCGGCGGCCCCGGCCTGGGCAACATCGCCCCGGCCCAGGGCGACTATTTTCAGGCCACCCGGGGCGGCGGCCACGGCGATTACCGCTGCATCGTGCTGGCCCCCGCCTCTTGCCAGGAGCTCTGCGACCTGACCTTCCGGGCCTTCGACCTGGCCGACAAATACCGCAACCCGGTGA
Organism: Desulfarculus sp.; assembly: GCA_020216805.1. Classification (GTDB taxonomy): domain Bacteria; phylum Desulfobacterota; class Desulfarculia; order Desulfarculales; family Desulfarculaceae; genus JACRDC01. Next base: position 1,400 of record JAIWNN010000069.1, read on the forward strand.
TGATCCTGGGCGACGGCATGATGGGCCAGATGATGGAGCCGGTCGAGTTCCCCGAGCCCATCGACCCGGCCAGCCTGCCGGCCAAGGACTGGATCCTGACCGGGGCCGCCGGCCGGCCCCAACGCACCATCCTCTCCCTGCTCCTGGACCCCAAGGTCCTGGAGGCCCACAACTACAAGCTGACCCGCAAGTACGACGCCATCACCCGCGACGAGCAGGACTGGGAGACCTACCTCTGCGACGACGCCCGGCTGGTGGTGGTGGCCTTCGGCACCGCGGCGCGCATCGCCAAGGGCGCCATCAAGCGGGTGCGGGCGCTGGGCGTCAAGGTGGGCCTGTTCCGGCCCAAGACCCTGTGGCCCTTCCCCTACCAGCCCTTGGGCGAGCTGGCCCGCGCCACCCGCCACCTGCTGGCCTTTGAAATGAACTCCGGCCAGATGGTGGAGGACGTGCGTCTGGCGGTGTGCGGCCAGGGCGAGGTCCACTTCTATGGGCGTCCGGGCGGCGTGATCCCCACCCCGGACGAGGTGGCCCACCAGATCAGCCACTATTACTACGGCGCCGGCCTGGACCAGGCCGCGGCCGTGGCCCGCCGGGCGTGAGGGCGATCATGAAAAAGGTCTTCAGCAAGCCCCAGAGCCTCAAGCCGACGGTGATGCATTACTGCCCCGGCTGCGGCCACTCCATCATCCACCGCCTGGTGGCCGAGGCCATCGACCAGCTCGGCATCCAGGAGCGGACCATCGGGGTGCCCCCGGCCGGCTGCGCGGTGCTGGCCTACAACTACTTCGACGTGGACATGGGCGAGGCACCTCACGGCCGGGCCCTGGCCGTGGCCACCGGCCTAAAGCGCGTCCAGCCCGACAAGGTGGTCTTCACCTACCAGGGCGACGGCGACATCGCCGCCATCGGCACCGCCGAAACCATCCACGCCGCCAACCGGGGCGAGAAGCTCACCGCCATCTTCGTCAACAACGGCACCTACGGCATGACCGGCGGCCAGATGGCCCCCACCACCCTGGTGGGCATGGGCTCCACCACCACTCCCCAGGGCCGCAACCCCGACCGCGACGGCACGCCCCTGGACCTGACCCAGATGCTGGCGGTGGCCAAGGGCAGCGTTTTCCTGGAGCGGGTGGCGGTCAACTCGCCCAAGAACATCAAACGCGCCGCGGCGGCGATCAAGAAGGCCTTCCAGGTGCAGCTCGACGGCCTGGGCTTCGCCCTGGTGGAGGTCTTGAGCATGTGCCCCACCAACTGGAAGATGGAGCCGGTGAAGGCGTTGGAGTGGATCGACCAGACCATGACCCAGGTCTTCCCCCTGGGGGTGATCAAGGACCAGACCGGCTACGACAGCAAGGGGGAGACGGCATGACCTTGAAAAGCGTTTTCGCCGGTTTTGGCGGCCAGGGCGTGCTGATGATGGGCTATCTCCTGGCCCTTACCGCCATGCGCCGGGGCAAGAACGTCACCTACCTGCCGGCCTACGGGGCCGAGGTGCGCGGCGGCACCGCCAATTGCACGGTGGTGGTCAGCGACGAGGAGATCGCCAGCCCGGTGGCCAGCAACCCCGACGTGGCGGTGGTGATGAACAACCCCAGCCTGATGAAGTTCTCCAACCTGGTGCGCAGCGGCGGCACCCTGCTGGTCAACAGCTCGCTGGTGGAGACCAAGCTCGGCCGCGCCGACCTGAACCTGGTGCCGGTTCCCGTCAGCGACCTGGCCCACGAGCTGGGCGAGGACCGCTCGGCCAACGTGGTGATGATGGGCGCCTTCGTGGCGGTCACCGGCCTGCTGGACCTGGACGCCTTCAAGGAGGCCCTGGCCGAGACCAACCTGGGCAAGAAGCCCAAGGTGCTGGAGCTTAATCGCAAAGCCCTGGAAGTGGGCGCGGCCGCCGCCCGCCGGGCCCTGGGCAAGGAGTAAGGCCCATGACCGTCAAACAGATCACGATCCAGATCCCCAATCAACCCGGTCAGTTGGCCCGGGTCAGCGAGTTGATGGGCGACGCCGGGGTCAACATCCTGGCCTTGTTCGTCTCCACCACCACCCCCGGGGGCGAGGGCCTGATGCGCTTCGTGGCCGACAACCCCGAAAAGGCCGCCAACGTGCTGGCCGGCCAGGGTCTGAAGGCCGAGACCAACGAGGTCATCGCGGCCGAGACCCCGCACCACGCCGGCGGGCTGATGGCGGTGCTCAATCCCCTGAAGCGGGCCGGGGTGAACGTGGAGTATCTCTATCCCTGCATCCAGACCGGCGAGGCCACCATCCTGATCCTGGGCGTCAACCAGCTTCAGCCGGCAGTGGAGGCGCTGAAGAAAGATTGGATTCGGCTCTACGGCGAAGAGCTTTACAACATGTAAGCCCTGGCGATGCCAGACCACGATGAAGGGGGCTCCCGCCGAGGGAGCCCCCTTTCTCAGCTCCGGGCTGGGGTAGAGCTCAGCCCACCTCGCCCACCTCCTGGAAAAGCCTGCTGACATCCAAAAGCAGCACCATGGCCCCGCCCTCGCGTCGGCGGCCGACCCGGTCCACCAGGTTCAGGGCCAGGTCGCCATAGTTGCCGCTCATCTCGGCCAGGCTGCCCGGGTCCAACGCCTCCACCGAGTCCACCGCGTCCACGGTCAACGCCAGATTCCGCCCGCCCTGGTCGATGACCACCGCCACCTCCTGGTGGGTCTTGCGGATGGTCTCGCGGGCTTCCTGAAATAGGCTGACCATCCGCGCCAGGACGGTTTCCCGGGTGCGGTCGATCAAGGCGATGGCCGCATCGTAATCCTTCCTGGCGGTCAGGGCCTCCACCTCCTTGCCCACGGCGTGGATGCGTTGGTGGGGGGCGTCGAACTTCAGCAGCATCCCGGCCAGGCGCAGGTTGTCGGTCTGGAAGGAGTCGTACCACTTGCCGAAGGCGCAGGCGTGGGGGTCGGTGGTCAAGCGGAACTTGCGCTGCTCGCGCACGCTGGCTTCCAGTTCGGTCAGCCAGTTGCGGTGGTCCTCCTCGCGCAACTCCAGCATTTTGACCAGTTCATCCATGTCTTGAAGAGAAGAGGTCATCCTCAGGCGCTGGCGCAGGTCCACCAGGGGCATCACCCGTCCCCGCAGGTTGATGACCCCGCGCACGTATTCTGGGGCCCGGGGCACCGGAGTGATCTGGGGAACCACCAACATCTCCTGGGTCTGGGCCACCGGCAGGCCGAAGGTCTGGTCCTTGAGCCGGAAGAGCACCCAGTTGTTATCGGATTCGGCAAGGCTGGTCATGGACGCCCAGACTCCCATGCGGTATGCGCCTGTCGCGACCGGTGGTGCCGCGCGGCGCCGGGATCCTCTCCAAATCCACCGGAGAAAACCGCCATCCCCAACCCGGTGGCGGCTAGGCCACGCTTGGGCCGGTCGGGCCTACCACCAACTGATGATGTCCTCATGGGCGAAGATCAGCTCCACCAGCTTGGCGTAGTCCCGATCCTCGTACAGATTGAAGCGGGTGACGTCCTTGCCCTGGGCCAGGGCGTCCATCAGGGTCTGGGTGGTGGGGTTGGGCGGGGTCTTGACGATCTGCAGGTGTTTCATGATGACCTCCCTTCACCTGGCCTAAAAAGGCACCACGAGTTGATAGGTCTTGATCTTCTCGATCATCTCCGCCAGGGGGAGATAGGTGATGTTCTCGTAGTTTTCGGCGTTGGCGGCCACGTTGCTGTAGGCCTCGCCCTCCAGGTCCACCAGCATTTCCAGGTTCTCTTCGAAATCCGCCTTGCTTTTGCTCGGAGGAGGGCTCAACTCGCAGTCGATAAAAAAGGCCGCCGCCCACATGTTCTCGACCAAGAGACCCAGGGTGGAGCGCAGCCCTTCCCAGGTGTCCTGGGGATCGTTGATCAAAAAGGCGATTCGTTTGATGTCGTGCATGGCGGAGACCTCCTACAGGACGATGTAACGATCGACGTCCTCGATCATCATGCCGTGGCGGGCCTGGGTGGCGAAGTCCTTCTCGGCCACCACCGGCACCGGAGCCTTGAGCTGAAAGGCCTCGAAGTTGACGTTGCACAGGCTGACGTGCCCCCAGCCCTCCAGATCCTTGAAGGCCTCCTGCTGGGTCAGCAGCACCCCCCGGTTGGTGAGGAAGATGGTGACTTCCTTGCCCGCCTGGGTGGCGGCCTTGGCGATGCCGACAAGGTGGTCCAGGTGCTGGTCCGAGGTGACGAAAATACCTAATTTATCTGCCATCGACCCAGGTTCCTCCTTTTTATCTCCTAGCTCGCGAGCCCCGCGCTCCCCGGAACGCGGCCATCTTGAGTAGCTTAATGGAAAGCCTAGGGTTGCACAAGGGTAACCGTCACGAAAAGGCGCGTCCCCGCCCGGTTTGACAGCCCGCGCGGGCCGCCGTTACAATTCAGCCAGGCGCACCCGACCTCTCCCGCGAATAGACAGGCGATTCCATGAATGATTCCCCGGCCGAACCGATCCTGACCCAAGAGGCGTTGCGGCTATTGGAACGTTTCCACGATTTTCCCGGTGACTACATTTTCAAGGTGATCGGATTCGGGGCCGAGGAGTTCACCGCCGCGGTTCGGCAGGCGGCCGAGGCGGTGTTGGGCCCCCTGGCCGACGCGGGCGGCCAGTTGCACAGCCGACCCTCCCGGGGCGGACGCTACACCGCGGTCAGCCTGGAGGTCAAGGTGGTCGACGCCCGGCAGGTGCTGGAGGTCTACTCAGCGCTGAAACGGGTGCAAGGGGTGGTGGTCCTGGTCTAGAGCCTTGCCCCGCAGCCTTGGCCGGCGCTTGGCGGGCCCCCGCCGGTCGGCCCCTCGACCTAGGCCCATTCCGCCCCCGGCCGCAGGAACCAGGCTCCGTTGGACTCGGAGCCGGCCACCCGACGAGCCACCAATTCGGTGAAGGCCAGGTCCAGATCCGAGGCGTCGGTGTTCCAGAAGCGCAGCACCGTCTCGCGGGTCAGAGGCGCTCCGGAATCGGACAGGGAATCCATCAGCAGATAGAGGCTCGTGGCCGGCACCGACAGGCCCAGCCGAAAAATGGCCTGATCCATGATCAACCCCGGTTGGCGGTTGGGCCCGATGCGCACCGGGCCAGTGATGACGGGGACGGCGACCTGCGGCCGTCATGACGACTCAATTTAACACAAGCCGGCCCGCCGCGTCATCCCGCGCGGCGGCCGCCGCCGAGAGCGACCGCGTGATGACGCCGGGCGTAACCTCCCCCGGGACGGCGTCCGGCGCCTCTACCGACCGGGCCCTGGCCCAGGAAATGGCGGTGAGGCTTGCGGTCCGGCCGGAAATAATCCAATGTTGGCAGAGGTCGGCCAGCCTGGTGCCCAAGGCCCGGGCCGCCATCCCCAAGCGGGGACGTCGCGCCCGCCGTCTGCTTCCCGCCCCGGACAGGCCCCGCCCGGCCGGGGGGAAAACTAACGAGGTGTTTCGATGTCACTCAGCGCCTTGCTATTTCCCCAGACCGTGGCCCGACGCTCCGCCCTGGTCAGCCTGGCCGGTCTGTTCAACCCGGTGCTGGTGCTGGAGCCCTGGGGCCCGGACCGCCCCGCCGCCGACAGCCCCCTGCAACGGGCCGGCTGGCTGCGGGTGTTGCGCCCGGCCACCGATTCGGAGGGGTACGGCCAGACCGCCCAGCAGGCCGACGCCCTGCTGCGGCAATGGGAGGCCTGGGCGGCCCAGAACCGGGGCAGCGGCCTGGCGGACTTCGTCAAGGCCGGGATGATGCCGCCTCAACCAGACCCGGACGAAGCCGTGGGCGACATCCTGCGCGACCTGCGAACGGGCCGACCCTCGCCCCTCAAGCCGCCCAGCGCCCCCCTGCCCCAACTCAGCGGCGATCTCCTGTTGCGCCTGGCCCAGCGCCAGGACCAGGAAACCGCCGAGATGGAGGAGTTGGCCGCCAAGGTGGAAGCCGGCCAAGACCGGTTGGGCAAGGTCCTGGGCCTGGACCAGGAGGACTCCCCGCCGGCGGATTACGACCAGCCCTTTGACCGCAAGCTGCCACCCTTGGATTACGACCAGACCGACCAGGTCCTTTGGGAGCGCCGCTTGCGGGCCTGGAGCCAGTTGGCCGCCCGGATCGACACCGGCGAGGCCCTGCTGGCCAGCGCCTGCCTGCCGGCGGTCGCCATCCTGCTGGAGCGGGCCAACCGCCGTCTGCGCCCCGCCGTCTCCGACCTGCGCTCGCCAGCCGGGTCCTCGGCCCCCCTGCCCGAACTGGGCGCCGGCCTGCCGCCCAACCCCGACTCTCCCCAGGCCCAGGAGGCCTTCCGCCTGGTGTTGCCGGACTTCGCCGGTCTGGACGACCAGCGACTCCTGGCCCTGGCCCACGACCTGGAGGCCCGTGGCCTGCTCTCCCAGATGCGCCAAGCCTTGGCCAACCTGCTGGCCAGGCTGCGCACCGAGGTCTGGAGCGCGGCCTTGGCCGGCGAGTTGTCCGCCGCCGCCCGCCAGTTGGCCGAATCCCTGGCCGGCCACGTCCAGGAGCTGGGCCACGACTTGCCCCTCTCGCGCCACCTCAGCCTGTTGGCCTTCCCGGGCCTGAGCCGGACCCAGGTGCTGGGCCTGATGGCCAGTGCCGATGATTCCGCCCTGCCGCCGGCGGACGATTGGCCCCGGGGCTGGCCGGCCGGCTCCTGCCCCCTGGTGGCGGTCTGGTGAGTCGGGTTAGAGGCTTGCTCCCGATCCACGGGTGAAGCCTATTGCCAATCATTCACGGGGTTGATATTTTTCAAGTCGTGGCTTGTGATTTCTCATCGCGCCTGCCCCGAAAGTGTTTATCTCATGTTTTCGCGCGGTTGCCGATCAGGCGGCGCCCTCTTGCTCCTGGTTTCGTGCCTGCTGGCCTGGTCGATCGTCCCAGTCAGGGCCGCGTCCATCGAGTTTGGACCCGTCGGCCAGGGAGGCTCTTTCGCGGCCGCCCTGGATGGGGGCGGTCCGGCCAGCGGCCAGGCTTATGTGAAAAATCCCGATCCCCACGGCGGGTCCAGCTATGGCCAGGGCAACGCCTGGGGGCAATACCAGGGCGCGGGTTGGCTGGCCACCGAATGGCAGCGGGTCTATTCCGCCGGCCCCTACGCCGGCATGTACCTGTGGGTCGACAACTTCAACGTCCTGGAGGCCATCTTCGGCAGCGACTCCGCGGCTCGCCAGCAGGTGCTCCTGGGTGGATACGAAGTCAGGCGGGACTTCGGCAGCCTGGGGGTGGCCCTGCAAAGCACCCTGCCCGGCAAGTTGGGACTGGTTTCCGATTCCGAATTCCTGGCGGCCGAGCAAGCCGGCCTGACCGGCAGCCTGCGACTCAGCCAGATCATCTTTTCCGCCGCCGACAATCAGGTTTGGAAGCAGACCGGCTATGAGCGGCGAGGCGTGCTGACCCTGGTGGGGCTGCTGACCCTGGGGGGCGAGGAATACGCTTTCCAATGGTCCCTGATCGATCACGACCAGGGTCAGAAAAGCCTGCGCTTCGTGCTCAACACCAACAGCCGCTCCCCCCAGGCCCGCCTGGACTCCCTGGGCGGCAGCCTGGCGCCGTTGGGCGGCGGTGGCGCGGTGCCCGAGCCTGGCACCGCCCTACTCCTGGGCTCGGCCGCCGGCCTGCTGGCCTATTGGCGTCGGCGCGATCGCCGCCAAAGGGGCGCGGGCACGCCGGCCTCCGCCACCTTCCGAGCCAAACGACACCCGCCAAAGTCGCCGTGACCGACCCGGGCCGGCCTCCCCCTGGCTTCCGAGACCTCTGCCCGTTGGCCGCTATTTCAGGGTTTGCATGCGCTTGAGGTCGGGGGGGTAGACGTACTTGGGGTCCATGGTGTTGCTCACCGGCAGGCCCCAATACACCCAGCCGTTGACCCGGCCGCGTTGGCCGTAGAAGGGGCTGTGGCGCTCGGCCAGCCGGTCCAGCTCCGGGCTGGTCAGGGGCTGGCCGCTGAAGCCGTGGCGGATGTTGTAGACCCGCTTGAATCCGGCCTTGACCAGCTCGTCGGCCGCGTCCGCCCCGTCTTCGCCATCGGCGCTGATGACGATCAGGCGGTCCTCGGGCTTGAACAGGGATTGGGCCACCCCCACGAAGTCGGGGTTGGGGGAGCCGGATTTCTGGTAGCCGGTGTAGGGGGCCTTGCCGCCCTGAAAGGGTCCGCCCTGGAGCTGGAAATCGCCGGTCAGGAAGAGCCAGGGGATGTTGTAGGCCTGGGGAGGATGGCCCAGCAGCATGTACTCGGCCGGGGTGCGCACGTCCACCAGGAAAGTGGTGCGCGGCTCCTGGGTCAGCATCTCCTGGGCTTCCAGGGCCTCGATGGTCACCGCCCGGCTGGCCTGCTTGGCAAAAACCGCCGGGACCGGCAAACAGAGGACCAGGCCCAGGGCCAGGATGGCGCAAAACCAGGCCGGACGATTGAAGGCGCGGGCCTGCCGGATCATGGTGCTCCTCCCCCTACGTGGCTTAAGAGGCAACATACTGGCAGCGCCCAACGCTGTCAACGCGCCGCGCGTTGACCAGGGCCCAACCCCGTGCTACCGTTGCTCGATGGGCCGCGGCGAGGGCGGCGGCCCCCACCCCGTCCGCCAAGGAGCACCCCGTGAGCCTGGATTTGAAGGCCGAACCGAT
>JAIWNN010000070.1 GCA_020216805.1 Desulfarculus sp.
TCGACCCCGACAGCGCCCCCGAGCGGCTGGTGATCAACCGCACTGTGACCCTGCGCGATTCCTGGCAAAAAATCGTGGCCAGCGAGGCGGCCGCAAAATAGTCCGTTATTACCAGCCGTAAATCCCAGGAAGCCGGTCGTGGATCGCGACCGGCTCCTGATATTTTGTGGCGACCGAACCCATCGATCCCGCATCTTGTGGAGGTTTGGCCTGATTGGAATAGGAAGTTGGAGTTAGTTCTTTTCGTTAAAGGCCCATTAATTAATAACCATCGCAAGACCTCATTAAAATTGAACAATTGACATGGGTGCGTGAAATGCGCAAAAGTGGTTAAGCACTCCGGCCCTTGGGGCCGATAAGGACTGATGAGGGCGAACCCAGATCGAGGGGGACCCAATGCCAGCGGCCATTGGCGAGCGCCAGCGCATCGAGGGGCTGCCAGCGCCTCCCAGCCTATTGTCGGCCCTGCTCCAGGCCCTGGACGACGAGTCCACCTCGGCCGCCGATCTGGAGCGCCTAGTGTCCCAGGACCAGTCCACCACCGCCCGCCTGCTGGCGGTGGCCAACTCCTCCTATTATGGCTCGCGCCATCAGGTCACCAGCGTGGCCCGCGCGGTGGTGGTGTTGGGCATCAACGAAGTCCGGGCCATCTGCCTGGGTTCGGTGCTCACCTCGTTGCTGCACCCCAACCGCTTCACCGACCCCGGCTCGGCCCAGGCCCTGTGGCGGCACAGCCTGGTGGTGGCCGAGGCGGCACGTCTGATCGCCTCGCGCGGTCGGCGCCTGCGCCCGGATCTGGCCCAGACCGCCGGCCTGCTCCACGACCTGGGTTGGGTCCTGATCATGGCCTATCAGCCCCAGGCCTGGGCCCAGATCCGGGCCGGGCAAAAAGGGCGCGGCCAGAGCCTGGTGGAAGCGGCGGAGCGGATGGGCTTGGACCATCAGCAGGCCGGATACATCCTGGCCCGGCAATGGGACCTTCCTCCGATGCTGACCTCCTGCCTGGGCCGTCACCACGAACCATCCTTGAGCGACCCCGATTTTCCGTGCGTGGCCACGGTCCACCTGGCGGAGATCATGGCAGGGCGATTGGACGATACCGGCTGGGGCGAGGACGCGGTCGGCGAACCGGCGATCTGGGTTTTCAGGGGTCTGGGCGTATCCGCCGAGCAATGGCGCGACTGCCAGACGGAACTGGCGGTCCGCATGGACGCCCTGATGGCCCTAGGTGATCAACTCCTGGGGGGGGTGGCCTGAGCATGACGGAGATTCTTCCTCCGGAACAGCAGCGCTGGGCCCGACGCCTGGCGGAATCCCAGACCCAACGTGACGAGCTGGTTAGATTGCTGGGCCTACTGGCCCAGCTTGGAGTGGCGGCTGGCCGCCACCTGGACGCCGATCTGGCCGCCAGGGAGGTCACCGACCTGCTGCTGAACTACCTCCAAGCCGATTATTGCTGCCTGATGCTCTCCGACGGCGAGGATGGCCTGCGCCCCGCGGCCTGCAGCGGCGTTCCCCTGAGTTCGGAGCTGACCCAGCGCCTGGAGCAACAGATGCTGCTGGGCGTCCCCAACGCCACCCAGATCCATGACGCCCTGGGCAGCTACCACCTGGCCTGCGCGCCGTTACGCAACCAGCGCGGGCTGTTGGCGGTGCTGGGCCTGATCCTGCGCCAGGAGCTGGACCAGGTGCAGTTGCGCCATCTGAGCCTGGCCATGCAGGCCTGTCTGCCCATGCTGGAGAACATTCTGGTGCGCGAGCGCCTGGACCAGGCCCAGGCCCAACTGGAGCAGCTGGCCGGACAGGTCCACAATCACCTGCAGGACGCCCTGACGTTGTCGCGGGTGCAGGAAGCCAGCCTGGCGGCCCTGATGGACCTGCAGTCCGAGCCGTTGTTCGTGGCCGACGCCCAGGGGCGCTTGATCCGGCACAACTCGGCCCTGGCCCGGCTGTTGGGTCGTGAGGGGCAGGCCCTGGAAGGGCTGTGCCTGAGCCAGTTTCTGGGCGGCTTGGAGCCAGGCGAGGTCTGCGGCCCCGACGCCGGTCGAGTGGTGGACCTGCGGGTGCAGTGCGGGGGCGAGATCCAGGCCCGGTTGCGGACGGTGCCCCTGGACCTGGAAGGGGTGGCCTCGGCCTGGCTGGGGCGACTGACCCCGGAGGCGGCCGGCTTGGACCTCGAGATGGCGCCCAGCCCGGACCCGGATTCATCGCATCTGGCGGGAGAGGTGGTCAACCAGGCCAATAACCTGCTGATGGCCCTGCACAGCCAGGTGGAGCTGATCCTGCTTCTGGACTTGCCACAGGAGCCGCGCCGCCGCCTGGAGGCCCTGGAGGCCCTGGCTCGAGACGGCGGGGAGGCCATGGGCCGGCTGCGGGATTACGCCGAGCGCCTGCGCAGCCGGGGCCGCTTGCGCGACAGCCTTAGCCAACTCTGGGGGGGCGACGCCCCGGCCAACCAGGGACGGGACAACTAAATCCAGGCCCATGCCCCGAGATTGGCCGGGCCCCTGATACGTGACCACGTTGGTGACCGAGGCGATCTCGCCGAGCAGGCTCGCCCCGGCGGTGATCACCGGCTTCTGGGGGGCTGGGCCGGCCATGACCCATACCTTATGACTTGACGGGGCAAGCCGCCGGAGGCGGGGCCAAGACCCACGGGGTCAGGGCCGCGTGACCTCCGAAGCCTGCAGTTCGTTGTACTGGTCGCGGTACTTGGTGTTGGTGGGGTCCAGTTGCAGGGCCTTGCGCAGGTCCTCGATGGCCCGGGCCCGCTCCTTGAGCGCCAGCAGGATGATGCTGCGGTTGAAATAGGCGCTGGGCAGGTCCGGCAGCAGGGAGACGACCTTGTCGTAGTCGCGCAGGGCGTCCTGGGGTCGGCCCAGGCGGTAGAGGGCGTAGCCCCGGTTGTAGTAGGCCTCGGCCAGGCGCGGGTCGAGGCGGATGGCCTGGTTGTAGTCCTCCAGCGCTCGCTCGCCGTCGCCCTTGTCGTCATAGGCGTTGGCGCGGTTGTTGTAGGCGATGGCCAGGTTTTGGTTGTCCAGCCCGCCGGAGTCGATGGCGTGACTGTAGCGCTTGATGGCCCCGTCCTGGTCGCCGCGCTCGCGGGCGGCCAGGCCGCTGGCGATGTCGTCCAGGGCCAGGCCGGTGTTGAGGTCGTCCAGGGCCCCGGCCCGGGCCGGACCACAGGCCGGCCAGGCCAGGGCCAGGAGAAGCAGAGCCGCCGCCCAGCGTGCCATCGGTCAGTTGGCCGTCCCGGCCAGCTTGGACTTCAAGTAGGTCAGCCGTTGCTGGAAGTCGCTGTCATCGGGCTCTAGTTGCACCGCCTTCTCCATGTCCTGCAACGCCTCCTTCACCTTGCCCTTGCGTTCGTAGGCGTAGGAGCGGTTGTAGTAGGCAGCGTCGTAATTGGGATTGGCGGCGATGGCCCTGGTGTAGTCGGCGATGGCCTTGTCGGTCTGCTTCTTGTCGTCGTAGGCGCTGCCCCGGTTGTTGTAGGCGATGGCCAGGTTCTCCTTGGACAGCTTGCCGGAGTCGATGGCGGCGGTGAAATGCTTGATGGCTCGGTCCAGGTCTCCCTTTTCCGCGGCCTGGTTGCCGGCCATGATCTCCGACACCGGGGCGGCGGCCAGGGCGGGGGTGGAAAGCGCCAGGTGAAAGAGCATGGCCATCATGGGCAATGCGGGTTTGAGGTTCATGGCGTTGGGCGTCTCCGATCGTGGTTGGGGGCCCGTGGAGTCGGTGGGGCTTGCCGCGGGCCGCTTTCATCTTCCGGTTAGTGGGACTTGGGCTTCACGCCGTTGGCCGCGTGGGCGGCCTGGATGAACATGTCCACGTATTCCAAAAGCAGGGAGCGCACGCTGACCAGTTCCTGCGCCCCCACGCTGATGACTCCGCTCATGCCCCAGGTCTCGGCCGGGACCACCACTTTGTTGTCCCGGGCCAAACGCACGCTCTGCACCAAGTGCACCGCGATACTGATGGCGTAAAACTCCATCTCCGAGCGCTTCTGGTCCACGAAGCGCACGATCAGTTGCGGCTGCCCCGGGGCTTGCATCCGCTCGCTGGCGTTGAGCACCTTGATGCCGGCCTGTTGCAGGCGTTCCTCCACGTCGTGTTGCAGATCGGTTCGTCTCAGGCCATCCTTCTCGGCCTGGGGGCTGATGCCGCTGACCACCACCATCACCGCGTCGACTCCCTTCAAGGCCGGGGAGGCGCTGGGTTGGGTCTTGGCCAGGACCGCCGATGACGGCCAGCCGGATAAAAGCGCCAGGGTGAGAGCCAAGATCAGAAGCCTGCGCATGGTTCATTCGCTTTCCCGCCTTCAAGCGTCCCAGGTGTGTGCCTCGCGATCCCTTGGACCCACGACCATAGTTTTTGGCAGACCCGGGCAGGTTGCGCAAGGGGAAGTTTTTCTCAGGCGGCGCCGGGGGCCAGCGTCTGCTGGGCCCACTCCACCGCCGCGGTGTAGAGGCCAGCCAACTGGTCTTCGTTCATCCCCAGTTGTCCGGTGGCCAGGCTCATGCCCAGCCAGTCACCCCGCTCGTAGGCTTCCACGGTCTCCAGCACCAGCCGCAGACGGCCGTGCTGACCCAGCAGGGCCCCTTTGACCTCTTCGTTCAGGGGCAGGCCGCGCAGCGTCTCCTCCAGGGGTTGGTCCATGATGGCGTCCAGATGGGAGAACAACCCCAGCAGGAACAGGTCGCTGGACATGGCGGCCAGGCCCAGGGTCGGAGCGATCATCTCGCAGAAACGGGCCCGCAGCACCGAGCTGACGATCAGCTCGTCGGGCTTGTCCTGGGACAGGCTGGCCAGGGCCAGCAGCGAGGCCCAGAGCCGGACATTGTCCCGCCCCAACAGCGCCAGGGCCTGACGGATGCTCTTGACCTCGTTCAACAGGCCGAAGCCGGCCGAGTTGATGTAGCGCAGGAGCTTGTAGGCCAGTGAAAGGTCCTGCTTGATCACCCTCTCCAACTCGGTCAGGCTGAGCTCGGGTTGGTTGATCTGGCGCAGGAGCTGGATCTGGGCCAGTTTCTGAGGCGGCACCTCACGACCGGCGACGACTTCCGGGCGGCTGAAAAAATAGCCCTGGAAGTAGGCGAATCCCAGGTCCATGGCCTGACGGAACTGGGAATGGGTCTCCACCTTCTCGGCCAGCAAGGGCAACTGGTGGGCCTTCAGGGTCGCCACCATCTCCCGCACCTGGTCGAAATCCTCCCAGGCCAGCAGGTCCACCTTCACCAGGTCGGCCAGCTCCAGGAAGGGGCGGAAGCGGGGCTGGTAGACGAAGTCGTCCAGGATCAGGTAGTAGCCCAGGCGCTTGAGGTCGCCGAGGGCCTTGACCACCTCGTCGCTGGGCTCCACCGTCTCCAGCACCTCCACCCCCACCCAGTCCTTGGGCAGCATCCGGGGATAGCCCTGGAGCAAAAGCTGCTCGGGGAAGTTGATGAAGGCCCGCCGGCCGCGAGTGAAGGTCCGGCCCCCCAAGACCAACATCGAGTCGTTGATGACCCGGCCGGTGGCCTGGGCTCCATCCAGGGCGTCGAAGACGTTTTGGGGGCCGGAGCGAAAGAGTAACTCGTAGGCGAAGAGCTTCCGCCTTCGGTCTAGGATGGGCTGGCGCGCCACGAAAGCCAGCATGCGACCCCCGCTCTCGGACCCGAATTCAGATCAGGTTCAGCACCCCTTGCCGAAGCCACAGGCCGGGAAGCGGCAACCGTCCCGGCAGTCGAGACAGAAGCCGCCATGACCCAGGGACGCGATCTTGGCCCGGTCGAAGCGCTCCCCGGCCAGCACCCGGGGCAGCACCAGATCCAGGATGGTGGTGGGGTGGAACAGGGCGCAGGCCGGCACCCCCAGCACCGGGACCTCGCGCTGGCCAGCGGCCAAGGTCCCCACCAGGAACATGGCCCCGGGCAAGACCGCCGAACCGTAGACCAGGTCGCGGCCCCCGGCGTCGGCGATGGCCATCCGGGTCACGTCGTCGGGGTCCACGCTCATGCCGGCGGTGGTGATGATGATCTCCGCCCCGGCGGCCAACAGGCCCTGGATGGCCAGGGAGACGGTGAGGCGGTCGTCGGGGCAGTAGCGCACATCCAGCACCGAGGACCCCAGGGCGGCCAGCTTGCCGCTGATGATCGGCGCGAAACGGTCCTCGATCAGGCCGCTGGCCACCTCGTTGCCGGTGACCACCACCCCGGCCTTGAGCGGGGCCAAGGGTTTCACCGTCAGCAGGCCGCCCTCGGCCCCAGCCACGGCGCAGGCCTGGTCCACCTTGGCCTTGGCGATGATCAGCGGGATCGGCCGCACCCCGCCCAGGGTTTGGCCCTTGCGCACCACGGTGTGGCGGTGAATGGTGGCGCACATCACGTCCGGCACCATGTTGAAGGCCAACAAGCGCTCCGGGTCCAGCTCGAACAGGCCGTCGCGGCTGGCCGCCAGCTTGAGCTTGCCCTCGCTGGGCGGACCCAGGGGCTCCACGCCATCGCCGCACAAGGCCGCGGCCAGGCGCACCACCGCTTCGTCCTCGTGCAGTTGGTCGGGTTTGACGTCGAGCACGTACAGGTGCTGCTTGCCCATGCGGGCCAGGCGGTCCAGATCGTCGGGGGTGACCACATGGCCTTTTTTGAAGGCCGGACCCTTGCTTTGACCGGGCACGATCTCGGTGACGTCGTGGGCCAACACCAGCCCCACCGCCTCGCTCAAGGGGACCACCTGGCCCACATTGACCGGCGCGCACTGTTCGCCGCAGGATTCCGTCATGCTCATTCCTCCCTGGAGGGGGCGACGGGCAAGAAATAGGCCTTGCCGGCGCAGGGGGCGCAGAGTTCCCGGCCATCGATCCGGTGCACCTGGCCGCTGCGGATCAGCACCCCGCAGCCCATGCAAGGCACCTTGGGCGGACGCGCGCCCGGCATCTGGTCCGGCGCCAAGGGCACGCGCACCCACTGCGCGTCGAAAAGCTCGGCGTCGGGCATGACCCGGTAGGCCAGGACCTGGGCCGTATGGGGGTTGGACTCGTTGGGATACATCGCCAAGGCCGTCTGGCGCGGCTGTTCCCGGCTGACCAGGCGCACCGCCCGTCCGCTGACGGTGTCCAGGAAGGTGGCCGCCAACAGTCCCTGGTTGATCAGGCGCAGGGAGCCGCGGCCGAAGCGCAGGCCGGTGGCCACCGCCACCGCGTCGGCCAGACAGCGTTCGATCTCCACGAAACCCACGATGTGCTTGATCTCGGGCATGCCCAGGGGGCAGCCGAAGCCCAGCAAGCTCAGGCCCAGGATCGACATCCGCACCCCGATCACCTGGCCGGGGCAGAGGTGGCCGTGGATGCGGGCGCTGGCGTGGACCAACTGCTCCACCTGGGCCAGGGGGGGGGCCTGGTCCGCCAGGACCAGCGCTTCCGCCGCTGGCGGGGCCGGGATTTGGCTGGGGGCGGTGCTCATGAACCCTCTCCCCGGGGAACCACCGTCAAGCGGCCGTGGCTGTGGGCCGGCTGGGGCGTGTGGCGGGCGGGCGCGGTCACGGTCAGGGGACGGGTGCGCAGGCGGGGGGTCACCGCCACGCAGACGCCCACCAGCCCGCCCCAGACCCAGGGGCCGGGTTGGTGGCGGGGCCAGAGTTGGGCCGCGGACCAGGCCTGGGGCGCCGGCCCCAGGACCGAGCGCACCAGCTGGCGCAGACCCCATAGGCTCATGGTGCGGCCGCCGCGCAGGGGATGGAAGCCCGGGTGCAGCCGGCGGGAAAGATTGGCCCAGGAGAGCAGGTTGAGGGTGATCAGGCAGACCCGGCCCTGGGCCACCCGGGCCGCCTCGGAGAGAACCTGGGCCGGACGGTCCACCAGCTCCAGGGTGTTGACCAGGATGGCGGCGTCGAAGCTGTTGTCCTCGTAGGGCAGGTCGTGGGCGTCGCCCACCTCCACCTCGACCTGGGAGCCCAGGCGTTGCTGGGCCACCCGGGCGGTCACCGGGCCGGCCTCCAGGCCGAAACAGACCAGGCCCTTTTCACGCAGGTGTCGCAGGTGCACTCCCAGGCCGCAGCCCACGTCCAGCACCCGCCATCCCGGGCGGTAGTCCAGCACCCGGTCCAGCAACCGGTTGGAGGCGGCCTGATAGGCCAAGCCGGGCCGGGTGTCCAGCCAGTCCTCGTAGGCCTGGGCCTCCTGTGCCTCGAAGATGCGATCCATGGCCTAAGGTTAGCTCTGGTCGAGCGGCCTGACAAGGCTTAACCCGCCGGGCTGGCGACAGAGGATGGAAAACCATGTCCGGTTGTGATATCTTCGCAGGGTCGACAGTCATCGGAGCCAATCGCCATGCGTCATCGCAGCCACCGCCCCCATGGGCCGGCCTATTTCGGCCGCCCCTTGGGTTTTGACGAGGTCAAGGAGCACCGCAACCTGACTTGCGGCTTGTATCCGGTTTGCCTCCAGGTGGTGGTGCGCCGCCAGTGGCCCGGCTTCTCCTGCCAGCCCTGTTCCCTGTGGCCCGGCGGCCAGCCGGCGCGCATGTCCGGCCCGGCCCAGATCCTCTCCATGCCCATGGGCGGTCCCAACTAGCGTCGAGTCAACCTCAGCGAACCGCTGGGGCCGGTGCAGGTCTAAGGACCGGCGCCAGGTGTCGGGGCCTGGCCACGGCCGGCCCCGGCCGCTGGGGCGGAGTGGCGGCGTTGGGCAGGGGATCAGAAGGCCGTGCCGGAGCCGCGGGCCAGGATCAGGCGGTTGATCTCGGTGACCAGACGCAGAAGCTGGCGGCGGATGTTGTGATCGAGGTTTTCGAAGACCGCGCCGTAATGGGTCTGCGGGGCGCGGCTGCCGGTCTCGGGCTCGGCGGCGCGCACCGCCCGCGCCATGAGACTCAGATAGAAATTGCCCACCTGCAACAGCAGGTTGAGCCGGCTGCCCGGGCTGATGGGGACGCCGTAGGGGTGGTAGAAGCTGACCCCGCCGGCGGAAAGATCCACCACCCGCACTTCGACCTTCTCTGGCATCAGGAACAGGTGCAGGTCCAGCTCCAGCGGCGGCTTGACCCGGAAATAGAGCCGCACGCTGCTGGGCTTGAGGGCCTTGGGCCGGGGGAAGACCAGGGCCGGCTCCACCACCCCGGGCGAGACCTGGTAGCGCTGCAGGACCTGGAGCAGGGGGGCGCGGTAGCCCACCCGCCGCCAGATGGGGCCGGCGTCGGTGAACTGGCGGTAGAGGAACGAGATCTCCATCTCCTTCTTGACCTGGGAGACCAGGATCGGCGGGGAGGTCTGGGAGAGGATCACCCGGCCGGATAGGTCGGGGTCGTGCAGCATGCAACGCCGCACGTCGATATCGTCGGACTCCAGGTCCAGGCGCAGGATGAGGTCCACCAACTCGCGCGGACGCAGCACCGCCCGGGCGAGGACCTTGAAATCGGGCAGGGGAGGCAGGCGTTCGCCGGCGACCTCGTAGCCGCCGCCGGGCCTTCCCGGCTCCAGCAGCTTCTTGATCGCCGCCATGTAGGCCGGGACCTTTTCGCTGACCGCCAGGGTTTCCCGTCCGGGAACCTCGGAGCGCCCCCCTTCCTCGTCCGCCCGGCGCCGGCCCCAACGGTCGCTGCCGCCTATGCTTCTTCCCATCCGCATGACAGGCGCCATTCTCCCTTCCGTCACCTTTAGTATAGTATGTCCACCGGGGTTGTTCCAGGGAAAACACCAGATGTCTTGAGGCAAAAGGCCCATCCCCAATGAGGTGGCCGAGGATCAACTACGCCCCTATATTGACTCCAAAAGCCCCGCGACCCCGGCGATGCCAAAAGGTGTGGATTGGCGCGAATGGAAAAGAAGGTTTTGCTGGCCCTGGATGGTTCCGAGGCCTCCCTGAACACCCTGGCCTACCTGGCCATGATGGAGGCGGCGGTGATCCACGATTTGGCGGTGGTGCTGTATCACGTCATGGACCCCATCCCGCCCCATCTACGCCGGCACGGCCAGGCCGATCCCGAGAGCCACCGCCTGGTGACTCAACTAGAGGAGCGCTTCCGCCAGAGCGCCGAGAACCGGCTGGGGCGGGCCCGGGAGCAGTTGCTCTCCTATGGCTTCACGCCGGACAAGGTGGAGGTGAGGATGCGGCCCCGGGTGGCGGGACTGGCCAAGGACATCCTGTTCGAGGCCGAGCGCGGCCTCTATGATGCGGTGGTGCTGGGCCGCCGGGGGGCCAACCGTCTCCAGGAGGTCTTCCTGGGCAGCGTGGCCAACAAGGTGGTGCAGCACGCCGACCGGGTGCCGGTCTGGGTGGTGGGCGACCGGGTGACCAGCCACCGGGTGCTCTGCGCGGTGGACGGCTCGTCGTCGTCCTTGAAGACCGTGGACCATCTGGCCTTCATGGTGGGAGACAACCCCGGCTGCGAGGTGACGCTCTTCCACGTGGGGGCCAACCTGACCAATTTCCGCCGGCCGGAGCTGGTAGCGGAGGAGGATCAGGACCTGGAGACGCAGCTCCAGGCCTTGGACCGTCGCCAGATGAGCCAATTCACCGCCCGGGCCCTGGAGATTCTGGCCGAGGGCGGGGTCAAGCCCTCGCGGGTGCGGGTCCGCCTCCACCAAAACGGCGACAGCGTCAGCCGGGCCATCCTGGAGGAGGCCCGCCGCGGAGACTACGGCACCGTGGTCATCGGCCGCCGGGGCCATGGTCAGTCCTTCTTCCTGGGCCATGTCAGCGACCGCATCCTGCACAAGGGCGCGGACCTGGCGGTCTGGGTGGTGGGTTAGGCCCGGTGGAAGCGAACGTCGCCTCCCGGCGGCCTTGACCCATGCCCGAAGCCGGTCCTAGAATCCTAGCCAATGCCGACCCGCCCCCGCTCACTCCCGGCGCGGGCCGGCGCCCTCTTTTGCGGAGGCCGCGCCGATGAAAACGCTGCTTCTCTGCCTGCTGGGCCTGGCCGCCGGCTTGGCCTTGGCCGCCGGCTTGGCCCTGGCCGCGCCGGGCGATGTCACCAACGCCCAGGACCCCGCCGGCCTGGCCCGGCTGCCCGGGTTCGAGATCGTGGCCTACGAAAGCCGCCTGGGCGCGGTCGATTTCCCCACCAGCGCCACCACCAGCCAGCGCCGGGAGGGCCTGTTGACCCGGGCCCGTTACCAGCTTCCGAGCGCTTCCATGCCTCTACGCCCGGAAGGGATCCTGGCCCATTACAGGGGGCTGATGCTCCAGGCCGGGGGCGAGATCGTCTATCAGGGCGAGAGCGCGGAGGCGGTGCTGCAGGGAGTCTACCGTCTGGAGGACGAGGGCCGGGAGACTTGGCTCCAGGTGGAGCCGGCCATGGACGGCCTGAGCTATGACCTGCTGGCCTTGAGCAAGGGCGCGCCTCCGGCCCAGAGCGAACCGGACGAGATGTTGGCCGCCCTTGAGAAGGACGGTCGGGTGGCCCTGTATCTTGATTTCGATCCCGGCCGGGCCGACATCAAGCCCGCGGCCAGGCAGGTGCTGGGCATCGTGGCGGAAATGCTGAAGGAACACCCAAAGTTGACCCTGCACGTGGAGGGGCACACCGACGACCAGGGCCGGGCCGAGGACAACCGCGCCTTGAGCCTGCGCCGGGCCCAGGCCGTGGTCCAGGCCCTGGTCCAGGCCGGGGTGGCGCGCGAGCGCCTGAGCGCCAGGGGCTGGGGCCCGGACAAGCCCTTGACCGCCAACGACACCGCCGAGGGAAGGGCCCAGAACCAGAGGGTGGAGTTGGTCACACCCTAGTCCAGGGGCGGGCCGCCGGGGCCTGGGGTATAATCCCGGTCAGGACCGGCGGGGCGCGCAATCGGGCGCGGACGGCCGGGACGGGGGTAGTGGCTTGGTTTTTCCTCGCACATCCAACCGGATAGCTTGGCTTTTGACCCTGGCGTTGGTCCTGGGCCTGGCCGCCCCGGCCGGGGCGGTGGGCCAGCCGGTGGCCCCCAGCGCCGAGGAGCGCGAGGCCCTGGATCAGTTGCGCGTTTCCGGCCCCGGCGGCGAGATCGTCTTTTCCTCGCGGCGGGACGGCAAGTGGCGGCTGTTCCGAATCTACAGCGACGGCAGCAACCTGGCGCGCCTGAGCCAGGGCACCGCCAACCACACCCGCCCCTTTTTCGTGCTGGGCGGGAGCAAGCTCGTCTACCAGAGCGACGAGGACGGCCTGTCCCAGATCTGGATGGCCGAGCCCGACCTCGGCAAACCCCGGCGGCTGTCGCCAGCCGGTCAGCAGGAGTGGTTCCAGGGCCTGACCAGCGACGGCAGATTGATGCTGGTGGCCCGGCAGCGCCACAAGGACCAGTACCTGCTGCGCAATCTGATCGACGGCTCGGACAAGCCGGTGGTCTTCGACGATCAGCGTCTGGGCGACGGCTACCTGGACGGCATGCTCAGCCCGGACGGACGGCGCATCGTGTTTCTTTATAAGGATGGCGGCCCGGGCGAGTTGGACCGGGGCTTGTACGCGGTGGACCTGACCCCGGAAGGGCGGGCGGAGAACGCGCGTTTGGTCACCGTGGGTTGCGGCACCAGTTGGCGTTCGGATTCCCAAGCCTTTTTGGCCTCGCGCTTTTTGACCTTTCGGGGCGGACCGGGCACCGAGGTCTGGCTCTGCGGACCCAAAGGCCCCATCGAGCGGCTGACCAGCAACCTGGACTGGAACTACGCCGCCG
This sequence comes from Desulfarculus sp., assembly GCA_020216805.1. Taxonomy (GTDB): domain Bacteria; phylum Desulfobacterota; class Desulfarculia; order Desulfarculales; family Desulfarculaceae; genus JACRDC01. Next base: position 12,625 of record JAIWNN010000070.1, read on the forward strand.
CCTTCTCGCCCGACGAGCAATGGATGGTCTGGGCCGCCAGCCCGCTTTATTCCCACGACCCGGTCAGCGGACGCTACGAGATCTACATAAAGCGCCTGCGCGACCGCAACCCCATCCGTCTGACCTTCCACACCGCCACCGACATGGACCCCACCTGGCGCGCCCAGCGCAGCAACCTCAAGGGGCACCAGGCCGACTTCGTCTACGAGGCCGAGGAATACGCCCATCCGCCGGCGGTGGTGCTGGACGACCCCCAGGCCAGCGGAGGCAAGGCGGCGGGGGTGCACCGCTCGGTGGATCGGGCCGGGGCGGTGGTCTATGGCCAGTACGACGTGTTGCCGGCTGGGCAATACCAGGCCCGCTTTCGCCTGCGCCTGGCCAACGTGCAGCGTCAGGGCATGGTGGCCGAACTGGACGTGAGCGTGGAGGGGGGCAAGCGCATTCTGGCCAAGCGCGCCCTGCGGGCCGAGGAGTTCACCTCCGGCCGCTATCGCGACTTCGACCTGGTCTTCAACTCCGATCAGCTCTTGACCGCCCTGGAATGCCGGGTCAGCTTCTATCCCGGGGTGGCCGACCTGTTGGTGGACGTGATCACCGTCAAGCCCTATCGCGATCCCCCCTGGTATCAGCGCGCCTGGGACTGGGCCGCCAGCTTCTTCGGCGACGAGTAGTCGCCGGCCTCACCACCCCCCCCGTCCGGCGGTTGTCCGCCCACGGCCGATGCCCCTATACTGGGGCTCAGGTCCGTCCAGGGGGCGCGGGCCTTGGTCCTCACCCCAGCCCCCGGAGGGGTGCCATGGCCCGCGAGAGTTTCGACGTGGTGATCTTGGGCGCCGGACCGGCCGGCCTGCAGGCGGCGATTCACGCGGTGCGGGCCAAGGTCTCGGTGCTGGTGCTGGGCCGCTCCGGCCAGAGCAGCCTCAACAAGGCCCACGTGGAGAATTATTGCTGCCTGCCCGCCTTCGCCGGCCCCCAGATGCTGGCCGACGGCCGTCGCCAGGCGGCCGAGTTCGGGGCGGTGCTGCGCGACGAGGACGTGGTGGAGGTGACACCGGAGGGGGCGGCCTACCTGGTGCGCACCGAGGGCGGCGGCGAGGTGCTGGCCAAGGCTCTGGTGCTGGCCATGGGCGTCAGCCGCAACCGCTTGGGCGTGAAGGGCGAGAAGGAGCTGCTGGGCAAGGGCGTCAGCTATTGCGTGGACTGTGACGGCGGTTTTTTCCGTGGTCAGCCGGTGGCGGTGGTGGGCGGGGGCAGCGCGGCGGTCAGCGGGGCGCTGACCATGCTTTTTGGGGCCAGCGAGGTCCATCTGGTCTGCCGCGAGCTGGAGGTCTCGGAGGTGCTGGCCCAGCGCCTGCGGGAAAGCGCGGTGATCCTGCACGAGGGGCGCTGGCCCACCGCCATCCTGGGCCAGGACCAGGTGAGCGGCCTGCTGCTGGACGACGATCGGACCCTGCAGGTGAAAGGGGTCTTCATCGAGCTGGGGGCCAAGGGCGCGGTGCAGTTGGCCGGAGGCTTGGGGGTGGCCCTGGATCCGGAGACCATGCGCTACATCGCCACCGACAAGCGCCAGGCCACCAACCTGGCCGGGGTCTGGGCGGCGGGCGACATCACCGGTCCACCCTGGCAGATGGCCAAGGCGGTGGGGGAGGGCTGCGTGGCGGGGCTGGAGGCCGCGGCCCACGCCAAGCGCCTGGGCTGAGGTGGCGTTGGCGCGGGGTCGCCTCAAATCGTGACAACAACCTAGAAAGGGGGCCGCGGATGTCCAAGCATGATCGGTTGCTGAAGCGCGAAGATTGCGTCCTGGTGGTCATCGACGCCCAGGAAAAGCTGCTGCCGGTGATCCACGCGCAGGAGGAGGTGGTGGCCAACATCGCCAAGCTGGTCAAGTTCGGCGGTATCGTTGGTCTGCCGGTGGTGGCGACCGAGCAGATGAAGCTGGGGGCCACGGTGGCGGCGGTGGTCGAGGCGGGCTTGAACGAGCCGGCCATCGCCAAGATCAGCTTCGACTGCTTCGGCTGCGATGATTTCACCCAGAAGATCAAGGCCCTGAAGCGCAAGACCCTGGTGCTGGCCGGAGTGGAGGCCCACATCTGCGTCTTCCAGACCGCCCTGAGCGCCCTGGATGACTTCCGGGTGCAGGTGGTGGGCGACGCGGTTTCCTCCCGGACGGCGCGCAACCGCGACCTGGCCCTGGCCCGGTTGCGCCACGCCGGCTGCGTGGTCACTTCCACCGAAATGTTCATCTACGAGATCCTGCGCCAGGCCGGCACCGAGGAGTTCAAGGCCACCCTGCCCCTGGTCAAATAGGCCGCCGCCATCCGTCCCACTGGCCAGGCGCCAGCGGGCCGGGTCGGGGAGAGACAAGTTCATGATGATAACCGGTTTGGCGTGGCGAGGGGGCGGGGACAATCGGGGCGCCGTCACGGCAACCAATTCAATTATCTCGACAATAATGGACCAGCAGATTTGCCTTGACAGGTTGTTGGGGGGTGGATATTGATTAACAACATGAACAAAACTGCCGAGGAAAACCTGGCCGAAGGGGCGGCTCTGCTGGATTATCAGACCCAGCGCCTGCAGGGTTTGATCAGCGAGATGGTGCACTGCTGCCAGGATCGCATGGTCTTCCAGTCCCAGAAATTCGATTTGCCTCAGGCCGAGTTGCGCTGTCTGATGCTCTTCGGCGACGAGCGCTATCTGACCGTCAAGAGCATCGCCCAGCGCCTGGAGGTGGCCAAGAGCCGGGTGACCAAGATCCTGGAGGGGATGGAGGCGCGGGGCCTGGTCAGCCGCACCGACGATCCCCAGGATGGCCGCATCCGCTTGATCAGCCTGACCGCCGAGGGCCGGCGGCGGGCCCAGCAGGTCGGCGAGTTCATGAGGGAGATCCATCAACGCATCCTCGTGCAATTCGAGGAAAATCAGCGATTGGAGATCATCGCCGTGCTGGAATCCCTGCGCACCGCCATGGAGGTGGTCAAGCAGGGCTTGAAGTAGCGTTGCGCGGGGCGGGCGCGTGCGGGGTGTTTGCTTGCGGACGGATGGATCACACTGATAACATACTTTGCTTAGCGGGAGATGGTCAGCGCGGAGTGGCGGGAAGTCTGGGACTCCAAATCAAGCCGCCGACCGCGGCCCACCCCCAACCCGAAGCTCGGAGGATGCAATGACCGACGCGGAGATCCAAAAGCTGGTGGAGCAGCGGGTCCAGGAAGAGTTGGACAAGCGCCTGGCCGAGCCGCAACCGGCCCGGGCCATGACCATCATCGCCTCCAAGGGCAGCCTGGACATGGCCTATCCGGTGCTGATCCTGGCCACCACCGCCGTGGCCATGGACCTGGAAACCACGGTGTTTTTCACCTTCTATGGCCTGGACATCATCAATCGCCACAAGTACGCCAACCTCAAGGTGGCTCCCATCGGCAACCCGGCCATGCCAGTGCCGGTGCCCAACATCGTGGGCATGCTCCCGGGCATGACCGCCATGGCCACCAGCATGATGAAGGGCTGGATGGGCAAGGTGAACGTGCCCAGCATCCCGGAGCTGATGGAGACGGCCAAGGACAGCGGGGTCAAGCTTATCGGGTGCCAGATGACCATGGATGTCATGGGGATAAAACATGAGGACCTGATCGACGGGGTGGAGGTGGGCGGCGCGGCCACCTATCTGGCCGCCGCCAGCCGGGCCCAGATCAACCTGTTCGTCTGAGGGCGCGGATTTTTGGGGTGGCCTCGCAACCATGCTGGCATTGAGGCCCAAAAAGTGCTTGACTGACATCAGCGCCGGTGTTTCAATATGCCAAGGAAAGAATAGGCAGAGGCTTTGAGGGAAGCGTCTGCCTATTCGACGAACCCCGAAACGCCCGCAGGGGCGTGGTTGAGGAAGCCGCCTGAATGATGGGTCTTGGGTGAGCCCTGGCTGTCGGGCGGCCGTTGTGCGCGGGAAATCGAGGTTGAAGCTGGCTACTGCACCCTCGGTCCTCGCGCGAGAGAACATCGAAAAGGAGAAAAGGGAACAATGAAGAAGCTTTTCGCGATCCTGGCGGCGGTGGCGGTGCTGGGTCTGGCGATGCCGGTCCTGGCCGCCGACGCCCCCGGCACCAACGTCGTGGTCGGCGGCCGCATCCTGACCGACCTTGGCTGGCACAAGTCCTCCAAGGAGCTGACCAGCAACGGCAAAGAGGATGTGACCACCGCGTTCGTGAGCCTGGCCGGCCACTCCTACCTGAACGCCAAGTTCACCAGCGCCGACAAGTCCACCGGTGGCTTCATCGAGCTGGGCCTGGGCTCCAAGCTTG
>JAIWNN010000071.1 GCA_020216805.1 Desulfarculus sp.
GTGGCCGGCCGGGTGGTCAAGGTCTCCCCGGCCCTGGTCAACGGCGGGTCCTTCGGCCCGGGCGAGGTGCTGCTGGTGGTGGACCAGGCCGACTACCGCCTGGCGGTGACCACCGCCAAGGCCGAGGTCCACGACGCCGACACCAAGCTGCAACTGGCCCAGGCCGAGGCGGTGGTGGCCCGCGAGGAGTGGCGGCGTCTGGGCCGGACCGGCGACCCGCCGGACTTGGTGGCCAAGCAGCCCCAACTGGAAGTGGCCCAGGCCCGGCTGCAATCGGCCAAGGCCAACCTGGCCCGGGCCGAGCTGAACCTGGAGCGCACCGAGATCCGGGCCCCCTTCGCCGGGAGAGTCAGCGCCAAGGCGGCCGACCTGGGGCAGTACCTCAAGGCCGGCGACAAGGTGGCCACCGTCTACGCCACCCAGGCCGTGGAGATCGTCACCCCCCTGGAGGACGCCGACCTGGCCTGGCTTAAGGTGCCGGGGCTCACCTCCGCCGACGGCCAGGGCAGCCCGGCCGAGGTGACCACCGAGTTCGCGGGCCGGAAGATGACCTGGAAGGGCCGGGTGGTGCGGGCCGAGGGCAAGGTGGACGAACGCACCCGTCTGGTGCCGGTGGTGGTGCGGGTGGAAAACCCCTACGCCACCCGGCCGCCCCTGGCGGTGGGGACCTACGTGCAGGTAAGCCTGCTCGGCAAGGAGCTGCCCGAGGCCACCCTGCTGCCCCGGGCCGCGCTCAAGGCCGGCGACCGGGTCTGGGTGGTGGACGACCAGGGGCGCATCACCTTCCGCAAGGTGCGGGTGGCCCGGGCCCAGGAGGACAAGGTTCTGATCAGCGAAGGCCTGGCGCCCGGCGAGCGGGTGGTCACCACCCAGCTCAAGGCGGTGACCGAGGGCATGTTGGTGCGACTGGATAACTCGGAGGAAGGCCCGCGGCCGGCCCGGGACCAGGACCGCCGGTCGGCAGGGGAGAACGCGTCGTGAACAAGTGGATCGCCTGGTTCGCCGATAACCACGTCGCCGCCAATCTCTTGATGCTCTTCTGCGTCTTCGGCGGCGTCCTGACCCTGTTCAGCATCAAGATCGAAGTCTTTCCCGAGTTCAGCCTGGACAAGGTCAACGTGGGGGTGGTCTACCTGGGGGCCTCCCCGGCCGAGGTCGAGGATTCGGTGGTGCGCCGCATCGAGGAGCGGGTGGCCGGGGTGGAGGGCGTGCGCCGCATCGACTCCGTCGCCCGCGAGGGTTACGGCTCGGTGACGGTGGAGGCGGTCCAGGGTTGGAACCTGCAAAAGCTGCTGGACGACGTCAAGGCCGAGGTGGACCGCATCACCACCCTGCCCGACGAAGCCGAGAAGCCGGTGGTCAAAGAGCTGACCCAGCGGACCCAGGTGATGTGGCTGGCGGTCTACGGCGACGCCGACGAATACACCGTCAAGCACCTGACCGAGAAGGTCAAGGACGAGGTGAGCACCCTGCCCGGGGTGACCATGACCGAGCTGTTTGGGGTGCGCAAGGGCGAAATCGTCCTGGAGGTGTCGGAGGACACCCTGCGCCGCCACAACCTGACCCTGGGCGCGGTGGCCGACAAGGTCCGCCAGGGCAGCCTGGACCTGCCCGCCGGCAGCCTCAAGACCACCGGCAGCGAGGTGCTGGTGCGTTCCAAGGGCCGCCGCTACCACGCCGCCGATTACGGCGACATCACCGTCCTGAGCAACCCCGACGGCAGCCGGGTGACCCTGGACCAGTTGGCCGAGCTGAACGAGAGCTTCGAGGACATCGACCTGTTCGCCCGCTTCCAGGGCAAGCCGGCCGGGCTGATCCAGGTCTTCCGGGTGGCGGATCAGAACGTGCTCAGCATGGCCGAGGAGTTGCAAAACTATGTGGCCCGGGTCCGGCCCACCCTGCCGGCGGGCATGGAGATCGGCATCTTCGCCGACCGCTCGGTGATCCTGAAAAGCCGCCTGAACCTGCTGTTGACCAACATGGCCCAGGGCATGGTGCTGGTGGTGCTGACCCTGTGGCTGTTCCTCAACGGCCGCCTGGCCTTCTGGGTGGCCTTGGGGGTGCCGGTCTCCTTCCTGGTGGCCATCTGGTGCCTGCCGGTGGTGGACATCTCCATCAACATGATCTCGCTGTTTGGCTTCATCACCGTGCTGGGTATCGTGGTGGACGACGCCATCGTGGTGGGGGAGAACGTCTTCCGCCTGCGCCAGGAGGGAAAAGGCCCCCTGGAGGCGGCGGTGCAAGGAGTCCAAGAGGTGGCCGGGCCGGTGGTCTTCAGCGTGCTGACCACGGTGGCCGCCTTTTTGCCCCTTTTGATGGGCACCGGCACCATGGGCAAGGTGATGCGCAACATCCCGCTGGTGGTCTGCGTGGTGCTGCTGGGCTCGCTTTTGGAGGCCCTGTTCGTCCTGCCCTCCCACCTGGCCGGCACCAAGGTCAAGTTCGAGCGTCGGCCCGATGGCTCCCTCGAGGAGAAATGGGCCTCGCGCCAGCTGAGCCGGTTCGTCCAAGGACCCTACGCCCGCTTCCTGGATTGGTGCCTGCGCTGGCGCTACCTGACCGTGGCGGCGGGAGTGGCGGTGCTGTTCCTGTCCCTGGGCACCTTCACCAGCGGTTGGCTGAAGTTCACCCTCTTCCCCAAGGTGGAGAGCGATGTCCTCACCGTCGAGCTGGAGATGCCCGCCGGCACCCCGGTGGAGCGCACCATGGCCGCGGTGGAGCGCCTGGAGCAGGCGGGACGCCAGGCCATCGCCGAACTGGACGCCAAGCGGGGCCGGAGCGCGCCTTCCTTGATGGAGTACCTGGTTTCCCTGGTGGGAATCAAGGTCAGCGGCGCCGGACACACCTCGGCCACCGAAATCAGCGGCAACCAGGCCACCCTGTTCATGCAGCTTCTGGAGGGCCAACGGCGCGAGGTGACCGCCATGACGGTGCTGGCCCGCTGGCGCGAGCTGACCGGCGACATCCCCGAGGCCGAGTCGCTGACCTTCAGCAGCGACCTGTTCAAGGCCGGCAACGCCATCGAGGTCCACCTCAGCCACGCCGACGACCAGAAGCTGACCGCGGCGGTGGAGGAGATGAAGGACTACCTGCGCACCCTGCCCGGGGTCTTCGACATCAGCGACTCCTTCCTGCCCGGCAAGCCGGAGATGCAGCTGGGCCTCAAGCCGGCGGGGCGGGCCCTGGGCCTGACCCTGAACGACCTGGCCACCCAGGTGCGCCATGCCTTCTACGGGGCCGAGGCCCTGCGCATCCAGCGCGACCAGGACGAAGTCAAGGTGATGGTGCGCTTTCCCGAGGCCGAGCGCCGCTCCCTGGCCGACGTGGAGCGGATGCGCATCCGCACCGCCGACGGCAAGGAGGTGCCCTTCAGCGAGGTGGCCCAGGTGAAGATGGAGCGCGGTTACGCCACCCTGCAACGCGCCAACCGCAAGCGGGTGATCAAGGTCATCGCCGACGTGGACGAGACCAAATCCAACGCCGCCGAGGTGCGCCGCGAGCTGGAGAACGTCTACCTCCCTCAGTTGCTCAACCGCTACCCCGACCTGCGCTACGACATGGAGGGCGAAGGGCGCGAGCAGCGCGAGTCCATGGCCGACGTGCAGAAGGGCATGCTGATGGCCCTGGCCGGCATCTACGTGCTCCTGGCCATCCCCTTCCGCTCCTTCACCCAGCCCTTCATCATCATGGTCTCCATTCCCTTTGGCATCGTGGGGGCGATCATCGGCCACCTGCTGATGGGCTTCAACCTCAGCCTGATGAGCATGTTCGGCATCGTGGGCCTGGCCGGGGTGGTGGTCAACGACGCCATCGTGCTGATCGACAAGACCAATTCCCTGCGCGCCGAGGGTCTGAGCCCGGACCAGGCCATCCGCCGGGCCGGGCCCTTGCGCTTCCGGGCCATCCTGCTGACCTCGGTGACCACCTTCGCCGGCCTGATGCCCATCATCCTGGAGCGCAGCATGCAGGCCCAGTTCCTGATCCCCATGGCCATCAGCCTGGGCTTCGGGGTGATGTTCGCCACCGGCATCACCCTGCTGCTCATCCCCTGCTTCTACCTGATCCTGGAGGACGTCCACCGCGCCTGGGAGCGGCTGCGGGGCGGGTCGCGGGTCCAGGCCGGGACGGCGCGGCAAGGCTGAGCCGGGACCACGCCCAAAACACCGCGGGGCCGGGGAGCGATCCCCGGCCCCGCCTCTTTCCTGGCCCGCCCTGGCCGAATCTAAGCGCCGTCGCCTCCGGGCTTGACCGGGTCCGTTTCCGTCCGGCCCCAGAGCTGATCCAAAAACCGGTCGCGCCCCGAACCCTGGCGGTAGGACCGATAGCGCACGGGATTGGTCCGGCAAAAGCCCTGGTGGTAGTCCTCGGCCGGGTGGAAAACCTCCAGGGGTCGAATCTGGGTGACGATGGGCCGGCCAAGGCGACCGGAGGCCGCCAGTCGGTCCTTGGACTCCTGGGCCAAGCGGCGCTGCTCCTCGTCGTGATAGAAGATGGCGGTGGCGTACTGCCGGCCCCGGTCCACGAACTGGCCGCCCGGGTCGGTGGGGTCGATGTGGCGCCAGAACCAGTCCAGGAGTTGGGCGTAGCTCACCCGCTCCGGGTCGTAGCGCACCTGCACCGCCTCCAGGTGTCCGCTTTCGCCGGAACAGACCTTGGCGTAGGTGGGGTTGGGATCATCGCCGCCGCTGTAACCGGAGACCGCCTCGATCACCCCGGGAAGCTTGGCGAAGTCCGCCTCCAGACACCAGAAGCAGCCGCCGGCGAAGGTGGCCAGGGACGTCTTTTTCGCGCTCATGCACGCCTCCAGGTTGATGGGTCGGCCCGGCGGCCGGGGGGGCCTATTCCCGGCCGGCGGCCTGGCGGTAGAGCCGGGCGGTGTCGGCGAGGAGTCGGGCCTGGTCGTAGCCGGACCAGACCATCGCCTTGAGGCTCTCCCCCAGCCGCCGGGCCAGGGCCGGATCGTCCATCAACCGGCCCAGGGCCGCGGCCAGGGCCGCGGCGTCGCCGCTCCTGGCGGTCAGACCCCGGGGGCGCAGGTGGTAGCCCTCGGGCGCGACCGCCTCGCTCTCCCCCAGCAGGTCCGGGATGCCGCCCACCGCGGTGGCCGCCACCGCCGCCCCGCAGGCCCCGGCCTCCAGGATGGCCATCGGGGTGCCCTCGTTGCGGCTGGTCATGACCAGGGCGTCCAGGCCGGCCATGAAGCGCCCCGGATCGGAGCGGTTGCCGCAGAACACCACCCGCTCGGCCACCCCCAGGGCCGCGGCCTGGTGGCGCAGGGCGGCCAGGTCGGCCGGATCGCCGCCGCCGATCAGGGCGAAGCGGGCGCGGGCGTAGAGCTCCGGACGGCGGTCCCGCAGGGCGGCGGCGGTCGCCAGGAACAGGCCGTAGTTCTTGACCGGAGCCACCCGGCCCACCGCCCCCACCAGGAACTCGCCCTCGCCCACCCCCAGCTCTCGCCGGAACTCGGCCCGCCCGGCGGCGGGATGGGCGAAGGGGGCCAGATCGATGCCCAAGGGCAGCACCACGAATTGCTCCGGCCGGCCCACGCCGTAGTCGCCGCAGATCTCGCGGAACTGGCGGGGGCTGATGGCCACGATGCGCCAGGTGGCGGTTTTGGCCAAAAAGCGCTCGATGGCCAGGAACAAGCGGGTGGCCAGGGGGCTGAAGTAGCCGTGGAAGGTGTGGCCGTGGAAGGTGTGGATGGCGCGCGGAATCGGCCGGCCGGTCAGGCGGGCCAGGGGGCGGTAGAGTAACAGCGCCACCCGGCCGATGGTCCCGGCCTTGGCAGTGTGGGTGTCGATGATCTCCGGCCGCAGGCGCAGCAGCAGCCCGAACACCGCCCAGAGGCTGGCCAGGTCGCGCAGCGGGTTGAGGGCCCGGCCCAGGCCGGCCAGCTCCTGGTACTCGATCCCCCGCGCCCGCAGCTGAGGCCCCAGGTCGTCCTCGCCGGCCTGCACCCGCCCCGCCACCAGGGTCTGGGCGAACTGGTCCGGGTCCAGACCGGTCATCAGGCTGGCCACGTGCCGGGCCGGCCCGCCGACGTTGAGCCGGGCGATGAGGCGCAGGATGCGGATGGGTTCCGCTGCATGATTGGGCAAGACTAGTCCTCGCCGATACCGAAAAGCAGGTTGGTGAAGCGGCGCCTGACCGGTCGCTCGATCTCGCTGCCGATGCGGGCCATGAACAGGTTCTCGGCCCGCAGGCTGACGTTGGGTTCGTTGGTGGGATACTGCTTGAAGCCCAGCGGAGTCAACAGATGGATGATGGTGTCGCGGTAGGCGTGGACGTGCTTCTTGGTCTCGTCCAGATCCCAGGTCCAGGAATAGCCCACGATGTAGAGGATGCGGGCCTCGTTCTCCGGCTCGTTGACCACCATCTCCAGCATCGGCTTCATCAGGCCCTGGCCGCGCCAGCCCCGGGCGTTCTCGCCGAAGACCTCGTAGAGCACCGGCGGGTCCATGGCCGCCCAGCGTTCGCCGGCCGCCGGGGGCCGGCGCACGGCGTAGCCCACGATGCGCTTGCCGCCGTGCAGGGCCAGGCAGAGGTTGGCCCCGGGCAGGCTGGCCTGATGGATCAGGCTGTCCAGGCAGGTGAGGATGGAGCGATAGGAGGCGAAGACCCCGATGCCCTCGTCCAGTTCCAAACGGGCCACCTCGTCGGCGGTCACGTAGGTGCGCAACTCCACCGTCCCGCGCTTGGTCTGGATCTCCCTGGTCTGGGTCTCGCCCATGGCCGGACCTAGAAGTCCTCGAAATCGCCGTGCAGACGCTTGACCATGATCGCCAGGTCGTAGTTGTTGCCCCGTCGGTCCTTGGCGTAGTCGGGCAGGACCGCCTGCTCGAAGAAGTCCAGCTTGCGCGCGGCCCGGATGGCCTTGTCCTCGATGCCCTTGATGAACTCGGTGATCAGCATGCGCAGGCCCAGGTTGACCGAGAGCTGGATCATATCCAGCAGCATGAAGGTGCCCAGGCGCTGACCGCGGTATTCGGGGTCCACCAGCACCCGGATGCGGCCGATGTGGCCCCGGGCCCCAGGGGCGTGGAAGCGGTTGAGGCTGGCCTTGCCCACGATGCGCTCCAGGTCGTCGATGGCCACGATGGGGATCATGCGCGAGGGATGGAAACCCAGCAGGTAGTTGCGGACGATCTCCGGGTCGCTGACATCGTTCTCCAGATACCAGCGGTCCTCCTCGGAGAAGCGGCCCAGGAACCCGAACAGCCGGGCCTCGTCCACCAGGGGGTCCAGGGGCCGCAGCCAGACCTCCTCCCCATTCTTGAGGATCACCGGCCGGGGATAACCGTGCTTGGCCAGGGACATCGCCGCCTCCTTCCCAACTCCAGCGGGCTGGCGGGGGCCGCCGCCCCCGTCTCGGAAAAGTTTCCGTCAGCCGTCACCGGGCCTGTCTCCCGGCTGGGGGGAGGGGCAAGTCAGGCCATGCGTCCCGCGATCATCCGCAGGGTGTCCGCCACCCGGCGGCAATAGGCGCGCTCGTTGTCGTGCCAGATCAAAAGCCGCAACAGGGCGCGGTCGAGACTCATCCAGTTTATATCAACCAGGCCGGAATGGGTATCGCCCACGAAATCGGCCGCCACCCGGGGCCGGCCCAGAAAACCCTCCTCGATGGCCACCACGTCCTTCAATGGGCCGGCGCAGGCCGCGCGCAAGAGCCCCACCACCTGGGCCGGTTCGACCGGCGGGTTGGTCAGCACCAGGTCGGCGATCAAGGCGTTGACCAGCAGGGTGGGCACCCGCAGGCTCATGGCGCTGAGGCGGCCGGCCAGGGCGGGCAGGAGTTGGGCGATGGTGCGGGCCACCTCGCTGGTCACCGGCCGCACCGTCAGCCCCGAGCGCCCGGCGCTGGCCTGGGGGGCGGGGGCGTCCAAGAGGGTGTCGCCGGAAAGCGCCGGGTGGATGGTGGCGATGGCCCCGCTCTCCACCCCGTAGGCGGCCTGGATCACCGCCAGCACCGGGGCCAGGGCGTTGGCGGTGCAGGTGGAGCAGGAGACCACGTGGTGGGCCGCCGGGTCGTAGTCCCCCCAGTTCACCCCCCGCACCAGGATGATGTCCGCCGCCGCCTCGGAGCGGGTGATGACCACCTTGGCCACCCGGTTTCCGGCCAGGCTCGCGGCCTGGGCCGCCGCCGCCGGGTCGCCCGAGGCCTCCACCAGGAGCTCCACCCCCAGCTCGGCCCAGTCCACCTCCGCCGGACCGCGGTCGTAGTGCACCGGGATGGCCCGGCCGTCCACCACCAGGCTGTTCCCCTCGGCCCCCACCGGGCCGGGATAGCGGCCATGGCTGGTGTCGTGGGCCAACAGATAGGCCAGGTCGGCGGTCAGCTCCACCGGGTCGCGCCGGCCGGGATTGATCTCGGCCACCGCGCGCAGCTCCAGGCCCGGGCACTGGCGCAGCTCGCGCAAGAGCCCCCGGCCCACCCGGCCGAAGCCTATGATGCCGATGCCGGTCATGAGAGCGTTGGTGGGGGAAAACTTTTGTGAACAAAAGTTTTCCCCCATACCCCCTTTCAAAAAACTTTACGGGTTGGTCCTCGGCGGACGTTTCGCCTCCCCAATAATACCCCAGCGGCAATGCGCGCAGCGCATTGCCGCCAGCCTTTTTAGGAGGGGGCGCGGGGGAACCCTTTTTCGGCGCGAAAAAGGGTTCCCCCGCTTGCTCTCTTCATCTTACCTGATCTTCCGCGCCACGGTGGCGCCGAAGTCGCCCAGGGCGCGGACGACGGTCATGCCGGCGGCCTCCATGGCGGCGATCTTGTCGCTGGCCTTGCCCTTGGAGCCGCTGATGATGGCCCCGGCGTGGCCCATGCGTTTGCCGGGGGGGGCGGTGAGTCCGGCCACGAAGCCGAAGACGGGCTTGTTGAAATGCTCGGCGATATAGGCGGCGGCCCGCTCCTCGGCGTCGCCGCCGATCTCGCCGATGAGCGCCACGGCCTCGGTCTCGGGATCCTCGGCGAAGAGCTTGAGCAGGTCGATGTAGTTCATGCCGCCCACCGGATCGCCGCCGATGCCGATGCAGGTGCTCTGGCCCAGGCCGGCGCTGGTGAGCTGGTGGACCACCTCGTAGGTGAGGGTGCCGGAGCGGCTGATGAGGCCCACCGAGCCCTTCTTGTGGATGTAGCCCGGCATGATGCCCAGCTTGCATTCCTCCGGCGTGATGATGCCGGGGCAGTTGGGGCCGATCATCAGGGTGCCCCTGGCGTTGAGGAAGGCCTTGACCCGGATCATGTCCATCACCGGGATGTGCTCGGTGATGACCACCACCAGGCGGCAGCCGGCCTCGGAGGCCTCGCAGGCGGCGTCGGCGGCGAAGGCGGCCGGCACGAAGACGATGCTGACCTCGGCCCCGGTTTCACGCACGGCGTCGGCCACCCGGTCGAAGACCGGCACCCCCAGGACGGTCTGGCCGGACTTGCCGGGGGTGACCCCGGCCACGATCTTGGTGCCGTACTCGATCATTTTCTCGGTGTGGAACATGCCCTCGCGCCCGGTGAGGCCCTGGACCACAATCCTGGTGTCCTTGTTGACCAGTATGCTCATGGTTTGGCTTCCTCTCCGTCTAGCGGGCCTGGGCCGCGGCGACGACCTGGGCGATCTTCTCGGCCGCCTCCTTCATGGAGCCGGCCACCTCGAAGTCCAGGCCGCTTTGGGCCAGGATCTCCCTGCCGGCCTCGACGTTGGTCCCCTCCAGGCGCACCACCAGGGGCACCGAGAGCTTGACCTTCTTGGCCGCGGCCACCACCCCGGCGGCCAGGGTGTCGCAGCGCAGGATGCCGCCGAAGATGTTGATCAGGATGGCCTCGACGTTGGGGTCGGAGAGGATGACCTCGAAGCCCTTGGTGACCATCTCCTCGCTGGCCCCGCCGCCCACGTCCAGGAAGTTGGCCGGTTCGGCCCCGGCCATCTTGATCACGTCCATGGTGGCCATGGCCAGGCCGGCGCCGTTGACCATGGTGCCCACGTTGCCGCCCAGGCGGATGTAGTTGAGCCCCTGCTTGACCGCCTGGCGCTCCAGGGGGTCGGTCTCCTCGGGATCCTCCAGCTCGGCGATCTCGGGATGGCGCTTCAGGGCGCTGTCGTCGAAGTTGATCTTGCCGTCCAGGGCCACCAGGGTGCCCTCGCCGGTGACGGCCAGGGGGTTGATCTCCACCAGGGTGGCTTCCTTTTCCCAGGCCAGGCGCACCAGGTTCTGGACCAGGGCGGTGCCGGCATTGACCTGGGCGGCGGTCAGGCCGCAGCCGAAGAGCAGCTTGCGGGCCTGGAAGGGCCACAGGGCCTGGCCGGGCTCCACGTGGGTGGTGAAGATCAGCTCGGGATGCTTCTCGGCCACCTCCTCGATGTCCATGCCGCCGCTGGGGCTGGCCATCACCGCCAGGCGCTGGGCGACGCGGTCCAGGACCACGGCCAGGTAGAGCTCGCGGGCGATGTCGGTGGCCTTCTCCACCCAGACCTTGCGCACCAGCTTGCCGGCCGCCCCGGTCTGGTGGGTGACCAGCGTCATGCCGATGATCTGCTCGGCGGCCTCGGCCGCGGCCTGGGGGCTGTCCACCACCTTGACGCCGCCGCCCTTGCCGCGGCCACCGGCGTGGATCTGGGCCTTGACCACGTATTTGCCCGGCCCCAGCCGCTCGGCCACCGCGCGGGCCTCGGCCGGGGTGGTGGCCAGGCCGCCCTCGGGCACCGGCACCTGGAAGCTCTTCAGGAGCCCCTTGGCCTGATACTCATGCACGTTCATGGGTTAAACGTCCTTTTCCGGGTTGGGCGTTGTAGGTTCCTAACCTTGACGACAGCCCAGTCTACTCCGGCTTGAGTAACGCTGCAACCGCTGGCTGCGATTGGAATTTGCGATTTTTGGCGGCCTAATTGTCCTACTTTTTCCCCTGGCGCTGGCGCTCATCCAAAACCTCGCGCAGGACCTTGAGGGCCTGGTTGACCACCGGCATGCCGGCGTAGACCCCGGTCTGGAAGATGACCTCGGCCACCTCCTGGGCCGGGCAGCCCACGTTGAGGGCGGCCCAGATGTGCAGCCGCAGCTCCTCGCTCCGCTCCAGGGCGGTCAGCGCGGCCACGGCCGCCAGTTGGCGGGTGGGGTGGGGGATGCGCTGGCGGGCGTACATCTGGCCGGTGATGAACAGGGACAGGTCCTTGGCCAGGCCGGGGTCGAAGGAGCGCCAGAGGTCGTAGGGGCGGTCCCAGGGATAGCCCTCGAAGTAGGCCTTGGCGGTCTCGGCGGTCTTTTGCTTGAGTTCGTCGCTCATGATTGGCTCCCGGGGATGGGGTGGGTTGGTCAGGGGCCGCGCCCGGCGGCCAGCGGGCAGGATAGCAAGCCCAAGGAGGTGGAGCAAGGCCGGAGCCGAGGCAAGTCGACCCCGATCGACCATGTCTTGACGCTGACTGGCGACGGCGGCCAGGGCGCGCCGCCAGGCCGGCCCCCGAGAAGTCCAGGCGCCGTTCGCCCCGCAATGGCGGGCCACGCCCACTGTGAAATTGTCCTGCCTCAGCCACCATGCTAAAATAAATCTAAAGAATAATTCGTCCGGCCCGGGGGGCCCGAGGGGCGGCGATGGTAGGTGGGGCGCCGGAGAATCGCCCAAGCGAAGGCGTCTCCGGGGCAGACCCCGCCGATCGCTTTTGACATCCGGTGTGGCGCGCCGCCCCGCTCCCCGGCCTTCGACCGCCGCCTGCCGCCAGCGGCCGGATGCCGGTCGCGCTCCCATCCCTATTTTTGTTCGAGGCAAGCATGGCGCAGGCCATCATCCATGAACTGGCGAGCAACGCGGCCATTCTGCTCGTCCTGAGCTTTCTCTATGTTCAGATCCACCGCCACTGGGAGGGCCACCGCCTGCTGGGCCAGGCGCTCAACGGAGTCCTCTTTGGCGCGGTGGCGGTGGGGGTGATGCTCAGCCCCCTGCATCTGCTGCCCGGGGTGGTCTTCGACACCCGGTCGGTGGTGATCAGCGTCGGCGGCCTGTTCGGCGGGCCTCTGGCGGCGGCGGTGGCCTTCGCCATGGCCAGCGCCTTCCGGATCTGGCAGGGAGGGGCCGGGGCCCTGATGGGGGTCTTGGTCAGCTTTTGCTCGGCCGCCCTGGGGGTGGGCTATTATTACTGGAAGCGCCGCAACCCGCGGATCATGACCGCCCCGCACCTCTACGCCTTCGGATTGCTGGTTCACCTGGTGATGCTGGTCTGCGCCCTGGCCCTGCCCGGCGCGATGACCTGGCGGGTGCTGAACGACATCGCCTTGCCGGTCATCATCATCTACCCCCTGGCCACCCTGCTCATCGCCATGTTGATCCGCGACATGGAGGCCCAGATCAATGCCGACCGGCGGCTGAGGGCCAGCGAGGAGCGCTACCGCCGCATCGTCACCACCGCCAACGAGGGCATCTGGGTCATCGATCCCGCCAACCGCACCCTGTTCGCCAACCAGAAGATGGCCGAGATGCTGGGCTGCAGCCCCGAGGAAATGGTGGGCCGCAACATCGAGGAATTCATTCCCCAGGAAGACATGGCCATCCACCAGCAACAAATGGAGGCGCGGCGGGAGGGGTTCTCCGACCGCTACGAGCGCCGCTTTCGCCGCCGGGATGGCAGCCTGGGTTGGGCCCTTATCTCGGCCGCGCCGCTGTACGAGGACGGGGTCTTCGCCGGCTCCCTGGCCATGTACACCGACATCAGCGCCCGCAAGCAGGCCGAGGAGGCCCTGCGAGCCAACGAAAAGCGCCTCAAGGCCATCCTGGAGGCCAGCGCCGACCCGGTGGTGGTCTACGACCAGACCGGCAACGTCACCTACATCAATCCCGCCTTCACCCGGGTCTTCGGCTGGGAGCTCCAGGAGGTCATGGGCCGACGCATACCCTTCGTTCCCCCGGACCAACAGGAGCAGACCGCCGAGACCATCCGCCAGCTCTACCAAACCGGCGGCCCGGTGTCCCTCCAGACCAAGCGGCTGACCAAGCGGGGAGAATCGCTGGACATCGTCATCAGCGCCGCCGGCATCCCAGGTCCCGACGGCAACATCGCCGGCATGGTGGTCAATCTCACCGACGTCACCCACACCAACCGCCTGGAGGCCCAGCTGCGCCAGGCGCAGAAGATGGAGGCCATCGGCACCCTGGCCGGAGGCATCGCCCACGATTTCAACAACATCCTGGGGGCGATCATGGGCTATGCCGAGCTGGCCCTGCAAACGGCCCAGGAAGGCGGCGACAACCGCCAGGAGCTGGCCCAGGTGCTGCAAGCCACCGAGCGGGCCCGCAACCTGGTCAAGCAGATCCTGACCTTCAGCCGCAAGGCCGAATCCGACCTGCGGCCCCTGAATCTCAACCAGTCGGTGCGCCAGGTCTTGAGCCTCTTAGAGCCAGCGCTGCCCAAGATGGTGCGGATCGAGACCCGGTTGGACCCGAACCTGGACCTGGTGCGGGCCGACGCCACCCAGATGGAGCAGGTGCTCCTCAACCTAGCCGGCAACGCCGCCGACGCCATGCCCGAGGGCGGACGGCTATTGATCGAAACCCAGAATCTGGACCTGGGACAGGACTATTGCGACCAGCACCTGGACCTGAACCCCGGGCGCCATGTCCTGCTGATGGTCTCCGACACCGGCGTCGGGATGAGCCCCCAGGTGATGGAGCACATCTTCGATCCCTTCTTCACCACCAAGGGAGTCGGCAAGGGCACCGGCCTGGGGCTGTCCACCGTCTTCGGCATCGTCAAGGGCCACGGCGGCGCGGTGACCTGCTACAGCGAGCCTGGGCTGGGCACCACCTTCAAGATTTTTCTGCCGGCATACAACGCCGAGGCCCCCTTCCACCTCCACGCCGAGCCGAAGACCCCGCGTCCCCTGGGCGGCGGCGAGACCGTCCTGCTGGTGGACGACGAAACCAGCCTGCGCGAGCTGGGACGGCAGACCCTGGAAGGCGTGGGCTATCGGGTGATCACCGCCGCCAGCGGCGAGGAGGCCCTGGCCATCTTCAAGGCCCGCAGCGCGGAAATCGACCTGGTGGTGCTGGACCTGGGCATGCCCGGCATGGGCGGCCACAAGTGCCTTCAGGCCATCCTGGACCTCGATCCCCAGGCCAAGGTGGTCATCGCCAGCGGGTATTCGGCCAACGGCCAGGTCAGGCAATCCCTGGAATTCGGCGCGGCCGGCTACGTGGCCAAGCCCTATCGTCGGCGCGACCTGTTGACCACCATCCGGGACGTCCTGGATCGCAAGTAGGGCCCGGATGGTCCGGCCTTCCGCCGGGCGCGTCAGTCCCGGTCCGGTTTAATCCCCCCACCCCGCCATGCTATGATGACCCGACCGTCCGGCCCCGGGTGGTGGAGGGATGCGACCCAAAAGACCATGGCTCGCCATTGTGTGCCTGGGCCTGCTGGCCCTGGCCGGCCTGGGTTCAGCCTGGCCGGCGGTCTGGCGGCTGGTGATCCTGCCCCGCGCCGGGCAGTCGCCCGGGCTGGCGGCGGAGGTCTTCGCCGGATCCCAGCCCGGGGGCAAGGCCCTGGCCGCCTCCCGGACCACGGCGGCGGCCTTTTTCCTGGAGCGACCCCAGACCGCGGCCCGCCTGCGCGGCCTCTGGCGGGCGCCCACGGCCGGCTCTTGGCGCTTGCGTCTGGAGGCCGACGACAGCGGCCGCCTGCTCCTGGATCGGCGCGAGGTCCTGGCCCTGCCCGACGGGGCCCACGCCCACAACCAGGGCCAGGTGGAGCTGGAGCTGGAGGCCGGTCCCCACCTCATTCAGATCGACCTCGTCAATTATCAAGGCGCGGGCTGGGTGCGTCTGTTGGTCCAAGCTCCGGACCAGGACCGATTCCAGCCCCTGGTCGACGGCTTGGCGCCGGTGGACTTGGGCAACCTCTCCGACTGGCTGGCCTTGGTGGACGGCCTGGAGCGGGCCGGAGCCTGGCTGGCCCTCTGGTCCCTGCTGGCCCTGGCGGCCTGGCTCCTGAGCGGGCGGCTGACCGCCGACCCCGCCGCCCCGGTCCGGGTGGCGCGCGCGGCCTGGGCGCTGTTGGCGGGCTGGTCGCTGGCCCTG